>JBFHIO010000113.1:0-6021 GCA_041596435.1 Desulforhopalus sp.
GGAGACACAACCGTTCACCTGAACACCCGCTTCATACCGGAATTCAAGTGGTATCTTCTTGTAGAGCAACCGGAAGATGCGGCCATCCAGACAATCAACCGGGCTCTGGCCATCAATCTCCTTGCCTGCGCATGCATTACCCTCATTGTGCTGGCGCTCACCTATACTGTTCTGACCGCCTACCAGAAGAAGATCGAGACGCTGGCCTCCACGGATTCCCTCACTGGTGCCTGGAACCGCACGCCCTTCAAAATCATTTTTGCTGAGACCGTGAAAGACTGGCAACGAAAAGGCGGGCCTGTTTTTTCAGTTGTTCTTCTTGATATAGACCACTTCAAGAAAATCAACGACACCTGCGGCCATCCGGCAGGAGATGAGGTTTTGAAAACCCTCGTCCAGACCATACGGCAGGCCCTCCGCAGCTCTGACGTCATTTTCCGCTGGGGCGGAGAAGAATTTATGATCCTGCTCAAGGAATGCCCCCCCGCCAAAGCCTGGGCGACAGCAGAAATGATCCGCAAAAAGGTCAAAGCGACCCCCTTCAATTTTGAAGGCCAGACAATCACTGTGACCATAAGCCTTGGCGTGGCAGGCTATCGGGATCAGGAAACCGAACAGTCCATCACCTCCCGGGCAGACAAGGCCATGTACACTGCCAAACAGCAGGGGCGCGATCGGACAGAAAAGGCTCCAGAGGGATAACAGCAACGATGCCACCCGATTATACAAGCATTGATCTGCTCCACCAGAACCACCCGGTATGCCAGGTGCTCTGCGCACTCAATATCAGCCAGAAACTTCAGGACCGCAGTCAGGCCAGTCCAGGGGAAGCCCCCTTTGACAAACCACACGGCTGCGGCGTTTCACAGAGGCCCGGGACCTGCTGAAAGCCCCCACGTCTTGACAGAAGGAGACCTTGAAACAACTTGTATTTCTTTGATATTCAAGGTTCCCGGAAGACTACTCCGGCTCCTCCACATCAACCAGCTCAATATCAAAGTAAAGGTCCTGCCCGGCAAGCGGCGGGTTGGGGTCAAGAACAATTTCTTCCGTCTCCAGCGCCACCACCTTTACAAGAACTGCTCCGCCATAAGGCCCCGGCATCTCAAGCTGCTCGCCCGGCTCTGGATCAAACCCCTCGGGAATTTCCTCACGCGGCAGACGAAAGATCATCTCCGGCCGATGGGGGCCGTATGCCTCTGCCGCCGGGATATGCACAGACTTCTTCTCGCCAATTTCCATCCCGATCACCGCTCTGTCAATGCCGGGAACAACCTGTTTCGTACCAACACGAAACTGCAGCGGGTCGCGACAGCGGCTGGTATCAAAAACCACGCCACCCTCAAGTCTGCCAGTATAGTGAATTTCGACCCCGTCACCATTTTTCACAGCCATCACGTCCTCCTGAAAAAAGGGGCGCTTGAAGAAATAAAGATCTTGATCTGATTCGGAGCACGGGAGAAATGAACCACAGCCAGAGGCATGGTCTCTGACGAGGACAAATTTTCGATTGCAGTGAAGAAGCAGAGCAGAGATCAATTATTCAGAGTCCCCATAAAAAAATGCCCGGAACCGCAGTGCGGTTCCGGGCATTTTCGGGCAGCCTTTCGAGCAGGCTCCACACAATACAATACTACTTCATTTTACCAGTGACTGCTCAATATAGGCAACTGTTTCAGGGGCAAGAGCAAGCCCATCGGCGAGCTGCTGCAGGTATTGCTGCTCAGCAGCGGTATCCACCTCAATGGTGAGCAGGGAGGCCGCATAGATCTGGGCCGCGAGTTCCGGACGTCCATCCGCAGAAGCAATCACCGCGTCGAGATCAAGCGGGGTCTGCGCTTCACGGGTAAAAAATTGCTTTTCCTCGTCGGTGAGGCCATCATCGTCGAGTTTACCGATGATACGCTGCACCTCAGCCTTGTCCAGTTTGCCGTCGGCCTTGGCAGCATTGATCATCGCCCGTACAAGAATCTCTGCTTCGCTGTCAAGATCCGCCTGCTCCGGCTCTTCATAGAGTGCTGCCGGGGTTTGCGCCGGAGTTTGTCCGGCCCGCTTCAGCGCGGAGACAGCAAGAGAGGCCAGCAGGGCAAGGGCTCCGCCGCCAACTGCGCCCTTTGCCGCACCTTTGCCGCCGCCGAGGAGAGCACCACCGAGGGCACCAAGGCCTCCAAGGGCAGATTTGTTATTCCCGAGGTTGCCGAGGACATCCCCGATCATGCCGGCCAGCCCTCCCTGAGAGCCCTGACTGTTCTGGCCGCCGGCAAGCCCGCCCAGGAGACTGCCGAGCATATCACCAAGGCCGCCACCATTTCCACCGCTCTGATTAAGCATCCCGCCGAGGCTGCCCATCAAATCTCCACCGCCATTGCCACTCCCACTCCCGCCAGAACCACCCAGGAGGCTGCCGAGAACACTGGTGAGACGATTTTTACCGCTGCCGGCCACGCCTGACTGAACGAGAGAGCCGAGAATATCTGCGAATCCTGCCATTTTTCCCTCCTGTATAGGAAATAATTTTTAACTCAATCGAAAAACATGGCGATGAAACTTCACCGCCGTTACGTTCCTTACTATTATAAGCGGGACTGAGAGTCCCACAACCACCTGATGCTAAAAATTAAATTGCTTACCAAACACTTTCTCAGGGATTGACGACCGCATCGTTTTCCCATAAGCTTGTGGCAAATTATCTTTTTGAAGGAGTTACCATGGAACGTATTCTCGTTATCTGTCTCTCAATTGCTATCGGTGTTGGCTTTCTCTACTGGACAACGCAGGCTCTTCGTCGTCCAGCAGCAAAAGAGTATGTCATGAAGCATCTCTGGTTCTGCCATCCCAATTCCATTTGCTACTGGCGCACCGCACTCGCCCTCATAGCCCTGCCAGTCTATTTCCCTCTCGGCCTTGAAAACCTCGGGATCATGATCTTCACCTTTGCTGCAGTGCTCGACGGAGTGGACGGGGTGGTGGCACGTAACTGCAATCTGGTCACCCCCATGGGAGAATCCCTTGATCCGCTGTGTGACAAGCTTACCTATCTGCCGGCAATGCTCGCCTTCGCATACCGCGGTCAGCTCTCCGTAACTCTTGTGGTGTCATTAATTGTCATTGAGATGCTCGGTCAGTTCGGCGCCAGACCGATGCTGAGGCTGCTCAAGACCTCCGGTGCAGCCAACAACTTCGGTAAAATTAAAGCGATGATCTGCTTCGGTCTGGTCATCTTCTGTGCCCTGCGTTCCGCCAACCCGGGGATAATCAACATGGGCGATGAAATCCTGGTGGCCTGCCTGGTGCTGGCAAGTGCCTCCATTGTTTTCAAATTTGTTCCCAACCGACTTTATGCCGACATCCTCTCCACCCTCAACTTTTTCTGCGGCCTTCTCAGCCTCTACTTTGCTTCTCAGGGTCATTTTGCGCTGGCGGTATGTGTCATTATCGTGGGCCAGCTCTTCGACCTCTTCGATGGCCGCATGGCGGAGTTGCACGGCGGGACCAAATACGGCCCCTACCTCGATGATATTGCAGACTTCATCAGCTTCGGCGCCGCACCGTTCTACATCATATCGCGGATCTGTCCTCAATGGTATGGCTGGCTGGTTGCCGCGATCTTCCTTGGAGCAGTCGCCTTTCGCCTCTACCGCTTCGTAGCTGTGGACAAGAAACGCACCGACCTGGCTCCCGGCATCTTCAACGGTCTTCCCAGTCCCGCCGGAGCCCTGCTCGTACTCGGGGCAGCACTGTTCAAGCTTCCCATTGTCCTGCTGGTCAGTGCTCTCATCTCCGCCGCCCTGATGGTCAGCCATCTGCGTTTTGCCCACTTTGGGCGAATTATTCTGAAAAGTGTTCCCAGACCACTCTTTTTCAGCCTGAGCGCAGCGCTGATTATCATCATCACCTTTCTGATCAAGACCCGCAGTGTCAACCTCTTCGGAGCGATGATTCTCGCTTCCTGCCTTTTCTATCTGGTGATCGGCAGGCGAAGCTCTCTATAGATAAAGGAATGAATCAAAAGAGGTGGCTCTCTGGAAGACTCCAGAAGCCGCCTTTTTTTGTTTAATTTGTTTAAGCGGGGGATCAGACCTGCGTAGAGAGAAAGGATGAGCGCGACGAGCCGCCACTGAGTTCACCTTCACAACGACGCAGAAGGGTAGAAATAGGGTCCTCTGCCTGTTCAGTGAAACTCGGGCCAAGCACCTTCAGCGGCCGAAGCCCGGCACGCAGCTCCTGCTGATTCTCTTTAAGGAGATGACTGACTTCTTTAGAACTGGTGTGGAAGCGGACATAAACCTCACCTTCAGTCTGCAGAAAATCAACGCGGATATTACCAAGAGAAGAAAGTTTCATCAGTACTGAGAAGCGGGCGCTGTTATCCGTCGCCCCTTCGCGGCCCTCTTTCTCTTCCCCACCGCTGTAGTTTTCAAACATGAGAAACCCCTGCTGCAGGAAAGGCAGCGGCAACGGCAGAACCAGGACTCCCTGCTTTTCAAGGTTGCCCTGCAATACCTGCAGAAAATCAATTGACTGCAGCGCCTGATGGACCTCGCCCGCCGTACGCAGTGAAGCCGAAGTACCCGTCCCCGCCGCGGCATTTTCCTGAGCCTCAGTTATCTGCCGCCCAAGCTGAAATTTCAGCCCGTGACTCGCCCCCTCCACATCTCCTTTCGCCAGCAGTTTCTCCATATCCAGCCCCAGTCCCTGCACCAGCTGTTGCAGTATCTCCCCGGTGGAACCACCAGCTGCAGCGCCAGAGGTCATCATTGAGGCAGCGGAGGCCTCTGAAGTGACGCCGCTGCCGGTGAGATGCCAGGCAAAGAGGGCATCAAGACCCGTTGTCGGCGGCGTGGAAAGCCCCTGCAGGGCTGACGGAACCTGAGCCATACTCTGCAGACCGACGAGGTCGCTCTGCAGGGAGGTGAGCATGCCGGTAAGATTCGTACCGCCACCCGAAGCAGAAAGCTGAGCTCCCATGGTGGTGACAAGCCGACTCAGCGAACCTTCCGCCATCTGCGCGGCCTGAGATTGCACAGAGTTCGTAGCGGTCGCCCCGGTTTGATTGAGAGAAGAAAGCACCTGAAAGAGCTGCTGAGCTCCGGGGGGGAGTCCCTGAGAAGCCATCTGCGGAGGGAAGAATTGTGCCAGCGAACGCAGTCCGCCGGAGAGCTGAGCCAGAGCTTCATCAGTCTGCCCGGAGGCAAGCAGCGGTGCCATCTGCTGACCAATCTGGTTGACAACCTGGTTCACCGCCCCCGCAAACTGCTGCGGGTCAGGGGGGCCAGCGGGGGCGGTACTGCTGCGACCGATAAACTGCTGCTGCAGAGTTACAAGAGAGCCTGCCGCCGTCGACACTCCCTGTCCCTGAGAAACAGGTTGCCCCCCCGGAGCAGCAACAGCAGACTGCTGGGCGCCGGGCTGCGGGGAAGATTCCGCCCCCGGAGCAACCTGCCCGGCCTGTGACAGAGCCATCCCCTGAGCCGCCTGCTTCGCGAGGCCACCGCCAAAGATGGTCTGCAACGCGAGACTGCTCCCGCCCGTGGCGAGAGAACGGGCAAGGAACTGGCTGGCATCCGGCTTTTTGAGAACCAGTATCAGACCATCTTCGCCCTCAAGAACCTGAACGTTGAGCAACTGCCCTGGAGTAAGCGTGGCCCCGCTCTGCACCTGCAACCGCATTCCGCCAGCCTCAAGGGTGTAGCCCCCCTCCGCATTCCTGCCGATCACACGGGCCTCAAGGGACTGCCCCGGAGAAAACTGTTGCTGCTGTTTCCCGGCATTCTGATCACGCAGGTTTGCCCCAGGACTGTAACTGCCAGTCTCAGTGTTGCCCGAGCCAATGGGCTTCACATTGCCAACCACAACCAGTGGTGGAGTACCACCTGCAGTGGTGTTAAGGGGATCTACCATGTCCAAACCTCTTCAAAAAAATCCTTTTATGGGGACATCGAACAACCTCTCTTTCGCCCATTTTCTTCGTTACAGTTAAAAATTTATCCTTTTTTAAAGGTTACACGAAGGCGGCGGCCC
>JBFHIO010000114.1:0-6009 GCA_041596435.1 Desulforhopalus sp.
CTGTAGGTCGCCGGGTTGGAACGCGGTGTACGACCGATAGGGCTCTGATCGATATCGATAACCTTGTCGACAGCAGCCGCCCCGCTTAACTCAGCCCCACGCAGGGTAACACGTCCAAGTCGTTTTGCAACTGCCGATTTCATTGCAGGAAAAAGCGTTTCAATCACCAGTGAACTCTTGCCGGAACCCGATACACCGGTCACACAGGTGAAAACACCAAGGGGAAACCTGACACTGATATTTTTCAGGTTATTCACCGAACAATGTTCGAGCTGCAGATGATTTTTTGTTTTATAAACCCGACGTCTCTTCCGCGGCACCTCCATATGACGTCTGCCGGAAAGGAAATCACCAGTGGCTGAGCCCTCACAGGCAATCAATCCCTCCACATCACCGCTGTAGACAACGCTGCCTCCATGAATACCAGCCCCTGGACCAATATCCACAACATAATCCGCAGCAAGGACAGTATCAGTGTCATGCTCTACAACAATGACAGTGTTGCCCAGGTCGCGCAGCTCCTGCAGGGTTCCGATCAGCTTCATATTATCCCTCTGATGCAAACCGATACTCGGCTCGTCAAGGATATAAAGCACACCCGCCAGACGCGAACCGATCTGTGAAGCCAGCCTGATACGCTGTGCTTCTCCTCCGGAGAGGGTTCCGGAACGCCGGTCGAGACTCAAATAACCGAGGCCCACATCCTCAAGAAAAGAGATACGGTCCACCACCTCTTTGAGAATTGGTTCGCCGATCTGTCGTTCCCTGTCCGACATGGGCAGCAACGGCACCCGCTCCAGCAGGCTGGTAATTGACATCTGCGTAATTTCATAGATAGACCACGGCCCCATCTTGACTGCCAGCGCCTCAGGTTTAAGTCGTGCGCCGTGACATTTGGGACAAATCTGCTCGTTCATGAACTTCATCAACTCCTCACGCACCGGAGCCGAACTGGTCTCATGAAAACGGCGGTCAAGCTGGGGAATAACCCCTTCAAAAGGTTTCATCTGCGAAATCATCCGTCCCGCGTGCTGATGGATAAATTCTATTTCCCTGTCACCGGAGCCATAGAGTACCACGTCACGCACTTCCTTCGGCAGCCTGCCGAAAGGAGTCTCCAGAGAGAATCTGTAATACTTCGCCAGCGACTCCAGCATGTGGCTGTAATAGGAGCCCGCCCGCCAGCCGCGCCACGGAGCGATCGCTCCTTCACTGAGGGCTTTGCTTTCATCAGGAATGACAAGCGACGAGTCGAAAAACTGTTTCACACCCAGCCCGCTGCACTCCTCGCAGGCTCCCTGCGGATTATTAAAAGAGAAGAGCTGAGTAGTAACAGGGGGGAGAGAAATTCCACATTTTGAGCAGGCCGCATGCTCAGAGAAGAGCCGCACCCGGTCCTCATCCGGGAAATAAACCCCCATGAAACCATCCGTCAGCCCGACAATAGTCTCCACCGAATCCCACAGCCGGCGGCGGATTGAAGGCTTCACCACCAGTCGATCAACAACGATCTCAATAGTGTGTTTTTTGTTCTTTTCCAACGCCTCCACATCGTCTGCATGTACCATTTCACCATCAATCCGCACCCGCACAAACCCTTCCTTGCGAATGCGCGCCAACAGCTGTTCATGTCGTCCCTTACGGCCATCCACCATCGGTGCCAGCAAGATGATCTTCGTCCCCTCCGGCAGCTGCAGCAGGCTCTCCACCATATCCTGTATAGTCTGAGCGTGGATCTCCGCACCGCAGATATAGCAGTGAGGGTGACCGCAGCGGGCAAAGAGCAGCCGCAGGTGGTCGTAAATCTCCGTCACAGTGCCAACGGTGGAGCGAGGATTTTTACTGGTTGTCTTTTGTTCGATGGAAACCGCCGGACTCAGCCCCTCAAGGGCATCCACATCAGGCTTCTCCATCTGCCCGAGGAACTGCCGGGCATACGTAGAGAGAGACTCCACATAGCGCCGCTGTCCCTCGGCATAGAGGATATCAAAAGCCAGTGTTGACTTCCCCGAACCTGAAAGCCCGGTGAAAAGGACCAGTTCATTGCGAGGCAGATCGACATTGATATTTTTCAAGTTGTGCATCCGCGCGCCGCGAATGCTCAATTTCTGTGGTTCCATAGTTACCTGTTACAGCTTCGCAGGGATAATCCCCCGTGGTTTTTCACAGCAGACGCCGGTGTTCAATCTTGGTGCAGAGGTTCATCACCATCGGCACCCCCGCTTTTTCCGCCATGACCGCCGCCTCACTGTTCTCAATGCCGAGCTGCAGCCACACCGCCTTCGGTTTCGGCGACAGCTTCAAGGCCTCAGCCACAATCGGCGGCGTATCCCCGCTCCTGCGAAAGATATCAACGAGGTCCACCGGCTCACCAATAGAGGCAAGGTCCGGGAAACAGGGCTGGCCGAGGATCTCACTCTGTCCCGGGTTAACCGGAATGACCCGATACCCGGCCGCCATCAGATAACGGGCGACCTCGTTACTGGGTCGGTTTTCCTTCGGCGACAGACCGACAATGGCAATGCTCTTTGTCTCTTTCAGGAGTGCTTTTATCTGTTGATCATTCATTATTTCCTCCTTGTTTTAACCCTCATACAGGTAGCTCCCCATAGACAAAAGTCAAGTTCTCCGCTATATTGAGGGGCTTTTGAAAAACAGTAAATTTTCCACGAAAATCAAATAAAAGGATCCCCATGAACTTCCAGGATATCATCTTTGAACTCGGCAGATACTGGGCAGAACAGGGTTGCGCCATACAACAGCCTTACGACATGGAGGTCGGCGCAGGGACCTTCCACCCCGCCACCCTGCTCCGCGCCCTCGGCCCCGAGCCCTGGCGTGCCGCCTATCCCCAGCCCTCCCGCCGCCCCACCGACGGTCGCTACGGCAACAACCCCAACCGCCTGCAGCATTATTATCAATATCAGGTAGTGATGAAGCCCTCCCCGGCCGATGTGCAGGAGCTCTACCTTGGCAGCCTTAAACGCTTTGGGCTTGACCTTCTCGACCATGACATTCGCTTCGTTGAGGACGACTGGGAATCACCTACCCTCGGAGCCTCTGGACTGGGCTGGGAGGTATGGCTCGACGGAATGGAGATTACTCAGTTCACCTATTTTCAACACGCCGGTTCCATCGAACTCTATCCCACCACGGTAGAGATAACCTACGGCCTTGAACGCATCGCCATGTACCTGCAGGGAGTGGAAAGCGTGTATGACATCAAGTGGAATGACAACATCACCTACGGTGAAATCTTCCATCAGGCAGAGGTGGAATTCTCCACCTTCAACTTCGAACATGCCAACGTCGAGAAACTCCTCGACTTCTTCAATACCTTTGAAGCAGAAGGTCTGAAACTGGCCGAACTCGGCCTCATCCTCCCCGCCTACGACTACTGCCTGAAGTGCTCCCACACCTTCAACCTGCTTGATGCACGCAAGGCTATCTCGGTGAATGAGCGCACCCGCTATATCGGACGCATCCGCAACATTGCCCGCCGGGTGGCCGAGGGCTATGTCAAACAGCGCGAAGAGATGGGATTCCCCCTGCTGAAAAAAGAACTCGCCTGATTTCCCTTTCACTTCAAGCACAGGAGCCACCCTTCACGGCTCCTGCGCTTTTTTTTTGCCATCACACACCGTTGCCAGGGACGTTTCAACGCTTCTGAGAAAAGTAAAAAAAAAGCCGTGCTCCCTAAATGGGGAGCACGGCGTAATATAAACATTTCCAAAACAAAAATCAGTCGAACTTCCGCACACTGAGGACCGGCACAGTAGAGTGACGAAATACCCGCAGGGCAATGGAACCGAAGAGGGCTTTAGCGATATTGCTTTTCCCTTTATTAGCCATGACGATAAGGTCACACGGCCCTTCTTTGGCTTTTTTGATGATCATCTCTGCAGGATGGCCTGTAGCAATTTGCACGCTATATTTTATGCCCTTGCTGCCAAGATATTTTTCTCCAAGCATATTCATTTTCTCAATGCGTGCGGCAGTCTCTTTCTCAATATATTTTTGAGTGGTCACACCCTGATTACCAAGCCCGACGAAATAATTACGAACATCTTCAATATGGTCAATATCCCGCTGATTGATAACAGAATAGATAACCACTTCAGCATCCTTCCTGTCTTTCAGCAGTTCAGCGATATAATCCAAAACCCGATCTGCATAATTAGACATATCCAGACTTGCCATGACACTCTTAATTTGAGCCATTTTACCACCCTCTCTCTTTTCGTTTAAGTTACGTGGAAGATAAATCAACCGATATATCCTCTCACTTCGCTCTCTCACACAAACTATCAACGTGAACTACACTATAAAGTGTGAACGGACACCCCTCCTGTCAAATACCAACATAATATTTTCACGGTATTTCTTGTCCTTTCTATAAAAAAAGGCCCTTCCCTTTCGAGGAGATACATCTATAACGAAATTTTCAATTGTTACCAGTCTTTTTATTCTTTTCTGTCTCATCATTTACTGCAGGGCTCTCAATCTTCCTTTCCGGGGAAACTTCCTCTTCCCCCACTTCACCGTCATTCGGCACAACGGACTTCGAGACAACAGCATCGATATCAATCGACGGACCGAGATGATGCGGTGCAGTCGCGAGCAGTTCAACATCAAACACACTGACCACCTTGGCGAATATTTCCCGCAGATGGGTCTTGATACTGTAGTTCACCGGCACACGCTGAGCATTATACCCCTGCAGGTCAATCCCCTTCATACGGCCGATATAGATAGCACGGGCGTTGTGAAAAGGTTGAGAGATGACGATTCCCCGGGTCTGACCAAAAATCTGTCGAAAACGGACCACCGAATCAAGGGTGCGCAGTCCCGCGTAATCAGAAATGATATCCTTCGCCGGAATCCCGCGGGCAACGAGGTCCGCCTTCATATCGCGAGGTTCATTATAGTGAATGGTTCGATTGGCACCGGAGACAATAATCTTCTCCACCTTTCCCGCACGGTAGAGTCTCTCCGCCGCATCGATACGATAGCGATAGTAAAGGTTCTCTCCGCCTCCCACCCGCCACTTGGTCGTCCCGAGCAACAGCGCGGCATGCTCCGACTGCAGTTCCTCAAGCACGCTGGTACTGTACCTGCTGAAACCGGCCACATAACGATTGAGCACAAATAATCCAACGCCAGTCAGTACAAGCAGAAAAAGGAGTATGTAGAGTCCTTTTCGCATGATTACTCTCCCGCCAGAAAGCACAAAAGGGGAACGACCGCAGCCGTTCCCCTCAGGTGTTACATCATGTTGTACATAAGGGCTCAGGCAAACTGTTCCCGACGGGCTGCAGCCAGTTTAAAGCGCACCGCATCATACCCTTCCCCTTCTTCTACACGGGAGAAAATCTCAGCAGCCCAGGCTGTATCGTGAAAACGTTCAATCACGCTCTCCCCGAGATAAAACAGGTCAGAAGCGCTCGTCATCTGCTTTTCCACCGTCTGGTAAAGCTGCTTGAGGACCTGAGAGTCTCCCTGTTGCCGCAAGACCACGGTGAAGAGGTTTTCTGCACTGAACTGATCGCTGCAGTTGGCAGCAACCTCGCCGTATATCTCTACAGCCCATGAGGTATCCTGAAGATCTCGCAGGATATTGCCTGCCAGTGTCAGTTTCGTGAGGTCATCCGTACAGCAGGCCTGCGCCTCTTTGTAAAGAGAGCGAACCCAGTCTTTATCACCGAGTACGCTGCACACTGCAGCTCCGACTTTGATATACCCTGCAGCATCAGCTGCTTCTTCTTCAAGGCTGGTAAAAATATCTTTGGTCTTCGCCTCATCTCCAATTTTCTCTTTAAGCGCAGCGGCAATGTTTTTTTTGCTGACAAAATCATCAGCCTTCTGCAGCAGGTCTTCATAAACCTTCTCACCCCACTCACGATCACCAAGGTCATCGACAATCGCTTCAGCCAGTTCTATTCCTTCACCAAAAAAGTGAGTGGTTTTCGCTGAATTGGCCAGCAGCTTGCGGGCATAGGGTTTGTCGCC
>JBFHIO010000115.1:0-5958 GCA_041596435.1 Desulforhopalus sp.
CACCCGCTGCATGAACTCATCACGGGTCCTCCGATAGTTGAACACAACCTCCTGACAGCGAAAAATTTCAGTGGTGATAATGAATGCCGACGGGACCTGCTTGCCGAGACGTGAAATATTCACCAGATTGTACCCCTTGTTACCAAGGTGAACGAGGTCGTCGGTATAGGGATTAGGCCTGTGCATCAGGGAAATGGCCTTCTCCGGGTTGTAGCTCATAAGAAGATCAAGTTTCTCCCCGTCAAGCAGATTCTTCTGATTCTCAAGTGTCTGCAGGATGCGCAGGATAAAGTTATCGAGATGCTGCAGACCAAAGGTTGAGGCAATCAGCTCCCGCATAAAAACTTCAGAGAGGCGGGGGATGGTTGCCGCCATGTCATCTTCATCATACATCCCTTCAAACTTGGTAAGAATGTTCACACTGCCAATCTGCGGGATGATAATTGACAGGTTATTCTGGTGAATATTGGTGTAGTAGGAGTAGATGATATCCTTTACACCCTCACTCATGCCGCGCAGGATATCGAGATACTGGGTGTAGGAGAAACGTCTCACCTTCAGCGAGCTCTCCAAAAGATTGAGCTGAATGCTGAGCCGACGCGAGCTGATCCCGTCGATGGAGAGAGCGCGCATGTAGAGACGGATACAACGGGCAATATTATAGAAAGTCGCCTGGGTGATAATGGAGAGATTGAGGGTCTCCGGCAGCTTCTCAAGATAGAGATTGGCCAGCTTTTCCAGACGAAAAGACAGACTGAGGGCATCAAACTTTTTCTCCCGGTAACGCCCATAGACAGAGGGAATGTCCACGGCGATGTGCCGTTTGTAGTAAATATCTTCCCGGACCTCAAACTTCTCCGGCGAAAGAATGGTTTCTTTCAGGCTCTCCAGCGCCCCAAGCAGGGAGCCGAGGATCTTCTCGGTGTCTGTTTCGTCAAGTTGCTCCGGCAGGGAGTGCAGTTCAGGAAAGCTGTCCTGCACCACCAGACTGATCTCTTCTCGCAGCTGGCTGAAGCCCAGTTTGTACTTGCGATTAAGCAGAGCATACATGCGCAGCATCAACTCAAAACGACGAACCTCTCCAGCGCCGCAGTCACTCTGCTTCGCCAGCCAGACTTTCAGATCTTCGTCCTTGATGTCAAGGATTTCAGGCACATGGCGGACCTTGAATTCACTCCACAGGCGATCGCTCAGGATGTAGAGGTCATCAACCAGCGGCCCGCTGGTTGCAATCTGTAAATAGACATCCTCGGGAACATAGGGGATAATCAGCGTCTTGTCCCGGATATGCCAGAATTTGAGAATCGCCTGAGTAAAGTCGACAATCAGGTTGGAACTTTCCACATGGCCCTGCTTGCGCAGAAAGTGAATAAGCAGGTCTTTACGGTGATGAATTTCGTCGAGTTCGGTGCTGACATCCCGCAATTCTCCCTCTGAACCAATCTCGTTGAAAAAAACCGGCATCAGCTTGGTAAACTGCTTGCTGAGGTTGTAAATCGGCTCAATGGGATGGTTAAGCAGGTTGGTGATATCCCGCTGGAAGAGGTCGGTATCCTTGACACAGGTGCCGGAGAGTTTGAGGTGGATAATCAGCGCGGAGAAAAGCGTGCCACACCATTTGGGCTCACGCATAATAAGATGCAGCCAGACACGGATATTGGCGAGATGAGCGGGGTTGACCAATGGCTGCCAGTTGTCATCTACACCTGCCACCCCGGCATGCTGGAAACCAAAACGTACCACACCGAAGAGGAAAGCTTCCACCATGCGGCTGTTGCCGCGGTCGAAAATTTCATCTCCGATGACCTGAATACACTGCAGAGAAGTGTGCGGATATTTACGCACGTTGGCTTTGAGCAGCTGGAATGCAGTGAGCAGAAATTCCTCAATCTGCTCAAAGCTTTGCTGGCGAATGAGGCTGACAAGGCTGCGATTGATCTCCCGCAGAGTCTCCTCATGGATCAGCGAGAGGCCGGTGGTGTCCATGATTTTAAAGAGAAAGAGCAGCTTGCGGTTCTCCTCAAAATCATCTGAATCACTCGCCTGAAAACCACCTTCGGCCATTACCTGACCCGGAATAGCGCGATATTGCCGAACGATATCAATATGGTCCGGCAGATCATCAAGCGGCTCAAGCTCACCCTTTTCCACACGCTCACGCCACATACGCAGACTCTCATGAGAAATCTTCACAAAGAGGTGGGAAGCACCGAAGTCCTTCTCCTCAATGGAGCATCTCTCAAGGAACCAGTTCATCGGATCATCCTCGTGCAGCCAGTAATCGTAACACTCCAGCAGAGTTGTCCTGAGAAATTCATAATAGCTGTCAAGCATGAAATCAGAGCAGGATTTCTGCATCTTTTTCAACAGGGGAGCCAGCTTTTTCACTGTATGTGGACTCTGATAAAACTGCTGCAGCAACGCCGGTTCTGTAACACCGAGGGCCTGAAGATCATGAAAAATCTCCTCAACCACCGAGGTAAAACGGGCGGCATCTTCCGGCTTGATTTTTGACAGCATCTTCTCCAGCCAGATCATCAGCGCCGCAACGACCTCGGAGGAAACCTGCGGATTGCGCCGTGCATCAAAGAGTGCTTCCAGAAAGAAACCAGAGAAGAGGTGAATGCATTGTGGCCCATCTTCACTTGAGAGGTAGTGGTGAATGTTTTTCAGCACAAAACTCCGCAGATGAGGCAACACCATCTGCCAGTTATGATATGGGTGACAGATCTCAATAAGGAGATTCTGAAGGCTTGCCTCCAGGCCCTTGAAATTTTTAACAACCTTGAGCAACACGTTGTACTCTTCCGGGATTTCCACCTTGATGGAAGTCTCAATAAGGTTGGCTCGCAGGGCGTCGGATTCGATAATTTTTACTTCGCTGTCCATGGTGATCTCCGCTGTTCTTCTTCCCTCAAAGGGAATTTTTTCTGTTTGTCCAACTTTACCACAAACCGGGCAGTAAGGTTATGATCACATCGCGGGCACTTTGAATAATCTTGTGTTTCATTCATCTTCAAAAAAGCAGGAGGGAATGTACCACAGGCATATCAGTACTTTAGAAATTTTTTCGTGAAGGCGCTGATACAGGCTTACCGTTCATCACCGGTGCTCTTGATATCGGAGTCCCGCGCTTACCTCCGAGGGGAAATTTTTGACTGTACGCAGAAGATCGACGGAAAGACTGGTTCTGCAGGGTTTCCCGGTGAAAGAAACAGAAAGACCCCGCTGCACCTGGGTGCAGCGGGGTCTTTCTACAGAAAAGCCTTACGCCTGAAAAAAACGGAAGATCAGAGTGCCTTATTGGCTTCCATATGGCAGATCAGGTCGAGCATACGGTTGGAGTATCCCCATTCGTTGTCGTACCAGCTGAGGACCTTCACAGTGGAACCAAGTACCTTGGTGGACTGTGAATCCACGATAGAACTGCGGGGATCACCTTTAAAGTCGATAGAGACCAGCGGTTCTTCGCAAAATCCGAGGTAGCGACTCTCGGCAGCTTTAAGTGCTGCGTTCACTTCCTCCACAGAGGTCTCACGGCTGACCTCCACAACAAGGTCGACAATAGAGACGGTCGGAGTAGGGACACGAACGGCAAGACCGTCAAATTTCCCTTTCAGTTCCGGAATGACAAGAGAGACAGCAGCGGCGGCACCGGTCTTGGTCGGAATCATGGAAAGAGCGGCTGCACGGGCACGGCGATGGTCACTGTGCGGTGCGTCAAGGAGGCGCTGGTCGCCGGTATAGGCATGAATAGTGGTCATCAAACCACGCTCAATACCAAAGTTATCAAGGAGAACTTTGGCGAAAGGAGCAAGGCAGTTGGTCGTACAGGAGGCGTTGGAGACAATGTGATGCTGAGTCGCATCATACTCATCTTCGTTCACGCCCATGACAAAGGTCTTTACGCTGCCCTTGGCAGGAGCGGAGATAACGACCTTCTTTGCACCTGCATCAAGATGTGCCTGAGCGGTATCAGCATCACGGAAGAAACCAGTGCACTCAGCGACATAATCGACCCCAAGGTCTCCCCACGGGATATCTGCCGGATTACGATGGGCACTGATAGAAATCCGTTTACCATCGACAGTCATCCCTTCACTGTCAACACTGATATCATACCCGGAGCGGCCCATGTTGGAGTCATACTTCAACAGGTGGGCAAGGGTTGCATTGTCGGTAAGATCGTTTACATGAACAACTTCAATATCAGCAAAAGCCGGATCCGACGTCATTGCGCGATACATATTACGGCCGATACGGCCAAAACCATTAATACCTATTCTGATTGACATCACACTCTCCTTTTTACATTACATCGTTTCAATACTACTGACTCTCAGTGCAGTTCCTGTAGTGGTTCGCTGATTCCAGTGACACTCAGTCCACGGCAAAATTATCTCTTTGTACAGCTGATCTGTTGCGTGCGGCTCTCGGCATAGAAAGAGAGATACTTTTTCATCACCTCATCCCAGGTGTAATGGGAGTATATCTCCTGCACCGCCTGATACTGAATCTTCCTCCGCTCTTCTGCAGAAAGAGCGATCGCCCGTTCAAGGGCCTCAAGCAGTGATTCCATTGAGATGCCGGAATAGGCCAGCCCCGTCTCTCCATCTTTCACCTTCACCAGCCCGCCGACATGACGGACGATGGGGATATTGCCGTAGAGCTGTGCTATAAAGTCGGTCAGACCACAAGGCTCAAAACGCGAAGGAATCATGAAAAAATCTCCTGTCGCAAAAACCAGCCTGCCAATATCGGGGTCGTACCCGTCAAGAAAGCAGAAGCGCCCTGCAAATTCTGGCTTTTCGGCGTTGAAAGCGAGCTGCTCTTCAAGTCCGACATCACCGTCACCAAGCAGCAGGACCTGGCAGTCAGGGTGTCGCTCCAGCAGAGTCGGCAGTACTGCAATCAGCGAATCAACCCCTTTGTCGTTGTTAATGCGCCCTACAAAGGTGAAGATAGTTGCATTTTCCAGTTGTGCAAGGGTGCCATGCTGATGAAGTGTGCCGTTCAGCCCCTGTTCCAGCATCAGCAGCAGTTCACGGCGGCAACGGGCCTTGCCGTGGAGATCATCTTCTTTATCAGCAGGATCGTAGGTAAAGTCTGGATCCCCGCCGGCAAAACTCTCCGGATTATAGAGCTCCGGGTCAATACCGTTGGTGATGCCGTGCAAAACGATATTACGAGCCCTGAGGATATGTCCGAACCAGCCGGTCATATAGTCACTGTCGGTATCCATCAGTTCTCGGGCGTAATTTTCACTCACCGTATTAACCGCTGAATAACTTGAAGCAACCAGCAGCGGGTCAAATTTATTTTCGAGACGGTTTTCATCAATCACCTGCGAGGGCAGACCACTTACAGCAGCGGCAAAAGGCAGGTCGGTGATTTCCTGATGGTAGCCGCGACCGGCGTTATGCACGGTGACAACTGCCGCAGTCCCCCGAAAATAAGTGCTGTAGCCAGCGATTTCACGTATCATGGCCGGCAGCAGGGCCGTGTGCCCATCATGACAGTGGATGATGTCCGGCCGGACACCAAGAGCAATAAGCAGATCAAGAGTCGCCTTCTGCAGCAGCACATTCATGGCAAAGTAGTCCGCATGTCCTTCAGAAGCCCTCTTCCAGGCCACAGACTTCTCTTCCTCGCTTGTGTAGGTATAAACATTGTGCTTTTCGCGGAAACGCTCACCTTCAACGAGGTAGATCGACACCCCGTTCTCTTTCTTCACATAGAAGCGAACCACCTCGCGCATACGCTGCTTCGGCAGGTTCATGTGAATAAAAAGCACCAGCTCCTGATAGGGGCAGAGAGGATCCATCACGGACTGAAAACCTTCAGCTTCGGGAGCCATGAATCCATAACGCGGCAAGACGACGCTTACCTGCCGCTCACCCGAGCGAGCCAGGGCTTTTGCCAGCTGAAAGACAACATCCTTCACCCCGCCTGCACCGG
>JBFHIO010000116.1:0-5929 GCA_041596435.1 Desulforhopalus sp.
GGCTTGCTGACTGTAACGGCTTGATCCTGGAATTTAATCACGATCTGGAGATGTTGAAAAACGGGCCCTATCCGCTGCCATTACAGCAGCGTGTCCGTTCGAGCAGAGGGCATCTCTGCAATGAGGATGCAGCGGAGTTTTTGCGGGGGGTGCAGAGCGATGTGCTGCGTCATGTGGTGCTCGCCCATTTGAGTGAGAAAAACAATTTACCCCGGCTCGCGCAGCTGGCGGCCGGGGCAGTTCTCGAGGCAGGAGTTGAGCTGCATATCGCCAGCCAGAGTGAACCGCTGGCGATGATTACGCTCTGAGAGGATGCACCCTTTATTTGGGGATACGAATGCGTTTCTCTTTGTCGAGTTTGGGGTTGGGACGGTAGAGGATGATAGTTTTGCCAATGAGCTGAACCATGGCTGCATGGGTCAGCTCAGCGAGAAGAACGGAGGTTTCCTTCTTTTCCAAACCGCTGTTCTGAGAGATTTTCACCTTAATCAGTTCCCGGTGGGAGAGCTCGCTGCTGGTCATCTCGATGAGGCCTTCGCTTAAACCTTCCCGGCCGATCTGTACCAGCGGGTTGAGTGGATGAGCAAGTCCCTTGAGGTATTGGCGTTGTTTTGAGTTGAGCTCCGGAGCCGGTGCCAGTTTTTCTTTCTTTTTTGTTTTTTTCTGTAGTTCCATGTCGCATTGTCTGCTTTTTCAGCCGACAAGTCCTTTAAAAATTTCTATTCCGCCTACCCAGGTTCCAATGAGAGAACCTATACTGGAGAAGACAAAAACGAGGAAAATACGTAACAGGCGGTTTTTCCACCAGCCACGTACAGTAGTAATATCATTGCTGGATGTTTCAAGTTCATGAATCACTGGCGGTTGCAGCCACACCTGGGTGAAGGCGCATACATAGCCCGCTCCGATCACCGGAGTAAGGCTGGTGAATGGCGCAGAGAGAAAGGCTATGAGAATTGTCAGTGGATGAGCAAAAGCGAGAGCCGCGCCTATGGCCGAAGGAATTCCGTTGGCCAGAAACCAGTAAATCATATTGCTGCCTGCCACTTCCATTCCTTCACGCCAGCCAATCGCAATGATAGATCCGATAATCAGAATCGGAATACTCCATCCAACCACCTTAAATCCGGTGGAGATGGGGGGGATAGCTGTAATCTCTACGAGTTTATCGCGGCTGTCTTTATCAAACTTCTTCAGCATTCCCGCCACGTGGCCTGCGCCGACCACCGCAACAACGCGTTTGCCCGGGGACGCTTTTATCTTCTCGACAATATAGGTGTCACGTTCATCGATTAACACCTTCTTCATTTCTGGCATGCTGCTTCCCATCTCACTGAGCATTTCATCAAGGACATCTTTGTGGCGCATCTCCTCGAGTTGTTTCTCGGAAAGCTCTTCCTTTTCAAAAATGCTGGCGAAGAGGCTGGCAAGGAGCCAGCCCTTGCGCCAGAAGGGCGTGCATTTCCATGCCCGGCGCAAGGTGATGCGGACGTCGCGGTCACAGAGTGAGATCTGCAGATTTTTCTCTCGGGCAATCTTTGCAGCGGTAAGCAATTCTGCGCCTGGCTTTACGCCCGTTTTGTCGCCGAGTCGCTTTTGGTAGCTGGCCATCAGGAGATTAACAATCAGTGCCGAAATTTGCTTGTTTTTGATTACGGTTTTCAGGTCGAGGTCTTTCCACGCCTTTTCCTGGGTAATCGCCTGGTAGCGTTTTTCATCAAGTTCAAGGCACACGCAATCCGGTTCCTCACTGGTGAGAACCTTCGTCACAAGGTCTACGGAGTCCTGAGAAATGTGGGCAGTTCCAATGATAAGGATGGTTTTATCACCACAGTGTACTTCGTGGACATCCCGGGCATAGTGATGTGCTGGAAAAGGGGATGGTGTTTCTGCAACGGTGTCAGTGGTGTTCATGGATGGGCCTTCTGGGTAACGGCAGGCAAGTACCGGAGAGCATTTAAGTCTATGGAAAAGTTGTCCCGGATTCAGGGGAGAATCTCTGAAAAGAAGGGCGAAAAGCGGAGTGAAAAGCCGATGCTTTTTCGGGCACTTTAGAGAACCTTGTATTTCGTATAATTCGCGTCAAAATAGACTGCTGAACAATTTTCTGCAAGCCGTATCTGCATTCTTCGGAACGGTCTGCAGAAAGGAGGGGCAGAAGGACTCAACCACGCTTGATTTTGAGAGTACGACCGGGTTGGATCTGGTTATCTGTCAGCCCATTCCATTTCTTGAGATCATTTAATGAGACTTGAAATTTGAGGCAAATCATCCACAGCGAATCTCCATGCTGCACATGGTACAACTGCAGGGCATTGTCGGCCATGGCAATCTGAGAGCCCTGACTGCGGGGATTGAGAATCTTTTTGTGTACTGCTGCAATAAAGGGTACGCCGGGCTGTGATTCTCTGTCGGTTGTGTATTTTTTCGGCTGACTGGCGGCGATGGTTACGACACCGTTGGTGACGTCACCTGTCTTTTTAATTCCGGAAAGGTCAAAGTGACCGGCCTGATCAATAAAAAGTGCGAGCTGCTTTCCGGCGTGGATACTGTTTTCGCTCTTCAATCCGTTCCACTGCACGAGGAGTTCTTTCGGAATGTGATATTTATGAGCGATACCGCCAACGGTATCTCCGGATTTCACCTTGTAGAGGATCAAACTGTCTTTGAATGCCAGCATCGCGCTGCTGGAATTTTTGGGCAGGATTTTGTAGGTAAAAGTACTGTAAGGAATACGCAGCTTTTGTCCGGGAGAGAGATGTCTGCTGGTGAGATTGTTGACTCTGAGAAGGGTGGTGGTGTTGATGTTGTAGCGATCACAAATTGAGGCGATGGTGTCACCGGCCTTGATTTTGTGATTTTTGAACTCTGTTGTGGCGATGGTGTGCAGTCGTTTCATATTAGACATCGCTACTTTTTTCTTCCCTGCGGGGATTTTAACCTGGTAGCTGGCAACACTTGCAGGAGTCATTGATTTGCGCAGTTCCGGGTTCAGCTGACGAATCTTTTTGACACTGGTCCCTGCAACGAGGGCCACAGCGTCCATGCGCATGGAGGGCCCGACGGTAATCGTATCCCAGTTGAGCGGTTTCTCCAGCTTTACATGATCAAAGCCATATTTCTCAGGATTACGGGCGATGAGAATGGTGGCAATGAGTTTGGGCACATACCGCTTTGTTTCCATCGCCAGGTGTTCCTTGGCGGCGAGCGGCCAGAAATTATTGACGCCGTATTTGCGCAGCCCGCTGTGTATCCTGCCGGGACCGGCATTATACGCGGCGACTGCGAGATGCCAGTCGCCAAAATCACGATAGAGATCACC
This sequence comes from Desulforhopalus sp., assembly GCA_041596435.1. Taxonomy (GTDB): domain Bacteria; phylum Desulfobacterota; class Desulfobulbia; order Desulfobulbales; family Desulfocapsaceae; genus Desulforhopalus. Next base: position 3,323 of record JBFHIO010000116.1, read on the forward strand.
AAGGTAGCTGGCGGCGGCATGAGTCGATTTTTTCACGTTGCGGCGTTCGTCAATCCAGTTCGTTACATTAAGGTTGTACATGCGGCCGGTACTGGCCATGAACTGCCACAGCCCTACAGCGTTGGCATGGGAACGGGCGACGGGATTGAAACCGCTCTCCACCATGGAGAGATAGGCGAGATCTGTAGGAATACCGCAGGCGGCAAATTCCTTTTCCATCATTTCAAGATATTTTCCTGATCGACTGAGTTTCTTTGTGAAATCCCGGCGCTGACTGGTTTGAAAAAGATGAATATAAGTGCGAACCTGATTATTCAATTCCACCGGGAAGTCGTAAAGCGTTTCCTTTACTCCCGCTGTCTCCATCTGCCGGGCGAGTTGAGTATCAGGAGATTCCCAGTTTCCGGACTGGGAGAGCGCTTCAACTTCTTCGGCAATATCATGCGTAGATTCAGCATCTTCCAGCTGGACTTCTTCTGCTGTAGAAGAATCAGTTGTGTGAAAGGAAGCGTAGTGACGGGTGACCGGGTGGGCATTGTCAGCAGTGGACTCGCTATTGAAAGAGGCGCAACCGCCGAACATGAGCGGGAAAGTGAGTACTGTGGCACAGGTCAGCTGCAGCAGGCGGCATTTTTGCATGTCAGTTGTTTTTTATGCGAGTAGAGGAGTGGGGAAAATAAACTCGGGTGTTGAGTTCCAGAGGTAAAGTTGGTACATAATTCAGTTTCACAGTGGCATGAAGTACACGTGAAAAAAGACTTTTTTCCTGAATCTACTTACTTATTTCTCAGATGAGAAACTTTTTGACGCAATAAACGGAATGGAACGTTTTGAAATACCGCTGGTTTCAAGGTAGACCCGACGTATAACAGGCTTGTAGTTAAACCCGATATCCCGACAAAGTGCAACATTTTTAGCGGCTTTTATGAAGAGCCGGCTTCCTGAAATTACTTCTTTCCCGTCCCCGTTTTCCCAAAATGATAAAGACAATTATTCGCTTTTCCCTCTTCTTTCTTCTGCTGATGGTACTGGTTGCCACTGTCGGTGGTTTCTGGCTGCATCATCTTATTGTTCAGGACCCCGATGGGGAAATTCATCCTGAACACATCCAGAGTCTGCTTGGTCGGGAGAGCCCTGTCTTTTACAGTGACGGCATAACACCTCTCGGTGTTTTTTTCGATACTGACCATCGGCAGTATGTGAAATTTGAAGACATTCCCAAAAATTTTGTCAATGCTCTTGTCGCGTCCGAAGACAACCGTTTCTTTGAGCACAGGGGATTTGACCCTGAGAGTATCCTGCGTGCGATGGTGAAAAACATCCAGGCAGGCCGAGTGGTCCAGGGCGGTTCTACCCTCACCCAGCAGACCGCCAAGAATCTCTTCAAAAGATCAGAACGTTCCTACAAGGCCAAATTGCAGGAACTGATCCGTGCTCTTCGTCTTGAACATTTTTACACCAAAGAGCAGATTTTTGAGTTTTACGCCAATCAATTTTATGTCAGTGGCAACGGGCTCGGGCTTGGCATTGCCGCCCGCTACTATTTTGACAAAAAACCGGAGGATCTCTCTCTCGTCGAGTGTGCCTTTATTGCCGGCAGTGTTAAACGCCCGAACTATTACAATCCTTTTCGCAAAAAAACGGAAGAGGGTGTGGCTCTCGCCAGAGAGCGGGCTCAGATCCGTCTTGGCTACGTCCTCGGAGAAATGCTTGATCTGGGGATGATTGATCAGGCGACTCATGATGAGGCGATTGCTTCCCCCATTGAGTTTAAAAAGGGCAGGGTTGGTTATGCGCTGGATCATGTCATGGAACTGGTACGGGAGGCTGTTTCCTCCGATGAGGTGCTTGATGCCCTCGCCGATCACAACATAGATAACATTGCCACCTCCGGGGTTCGCGTTGTAACAACTATAGATAAGGATTTGCAGAAAGAGACCCTTTTGACCCTGCGGCGCCATCTCTCCGAGGTGGATGTCTCCATCCGTGATTACAAACGCAGTGCGGTGCAAAAGGAACTTGCTGCCCTTGATTATACCGGCGATTCGGTGGTTGAACCGGGTGCGTTCCTCCTGGGGACTATCCACGAAATTGGAAAGCAGGATGGTAAGACACAGGTAATTGTCACCCTCGACAAGCAGCTCGGGGCGGGAATTATTGACCAGGACGGCCTTGCTGACGTTGCCACCGGGATGGCGCGCTTTAAACTTTACAGCCGCCAGGCTGAGGCACAAAAAAGCGATTTCGTGGCGCTGCTGAAAGAACTTCAACCTGGTGACCGCGTCTGGGTCCGGGTGGTAAAATCTCCTTCCGAAACTGAAAAAACAAAAGGTGAGACTGTCCATGACGGTGAGTTAAAACTCGCCCTTGCCCGCTACCCGAAGGTTCAGGGGGGGGCAATTGTGGTGCGTGACGGGCGTATTATCTCTATGGCCGGAGGGACAGAAAATCGTTTCTTTAACCGCGCTTTCTACGCCCGCCGAACTATGGGATCGGCTTTTAAACCCCTTGTCTATACAGCGGCGGTTCAGCTCGGGTGGAATTCTGCCGATCTGTTGCGCAATTCCCGTACCGTTTTTAACTATCAGGGGATCCCCTATTTCCCCC
>JBFHIO010000117.1:0-5902 GCA_041596435.1 Desulforhopalus sp.
CCGGCAAGGGCTTCATCAGATACCCTGCCGTTGACCAGCAGGGTTGGAACACCGCGTCTGTGCATGATGTGCAGGATATTTGGCCAGAAGTCCGTTTCCACCAGGATATAACAGTCCGGTTCAATTCTATTGCAGAAGCGGAGGACCACCGGCAGAATATCGAAAGGGCTGTTGATAACAGTATCCGCAAGGTTATGCATGACCCGGTTTGCGACTCGACGCCCGCTGCGGGTGGTAACCGAAAAGATAATTCTGCTTTCTGGCCAGGCCGCGCGGATTCCTTCAAGCAGAGGCACTGCAGAGGTCGTCTCCCCCACCGAGAGGGCATGTATCCAGAAGGTCAGGCGCTTTTCTTCGGGTTTTCTCAGGAGATGTCTCAGGCCCCAGCCGAGGCGCGAAGGGGTCCGATGGCGATATTTCGCCCGACTCAGAGCCACGAGGGCCAGAACCGGTGCAAGGATCGGAAGAACAAGGAGTTGCAGAAGGTTATACAAAAAGAGCATGGGACTCACAGGGAAAGTGGAGGGAGCGCAGGTGGCTCCAACAAATGGTTTTCGGAGAATAAAAGTGAATATAATACTCTTCAATGAGGAAGAAATACAAGATAACAATGTGTTGCTGAAAGATGCCCGGGCAGAACATATTGTCAAAGTGCTGCGGGCCGAAGTCGGTGATTCAGTGCGGATGGGGCAGGTCGGAGGCCGACTCGGCAGGGGAACGATCCTCGTATTGAAAAAAAAATATCCCTTTGAAGCGTTGCTTGCTGTTGAATTGACTGAAGAACCACCGGCACAACCAGCTTTGGATCTTATCCTCGCTTTGCCCCGGCCGATTATGCTCAAGCGAATTCTCAGCCAGGCCACGGCTCTCGGTGTTGGGACTTTTCATATTATTCAGAGTCGGCGGGTGGAAAAGAGTTTCTGGGAGAGCAACCTGCTTGATCCGGAAGAGTATGTGCTGCATCTCCGTCAGGGGCTGGAGCAGGCGGCGGTGGATACCCGTCTGCCGGATGTGATTTTTCACCGCAGATTCAAACCTTTTATCGAGGATTTCTGGTCACAGCAAAAGGGAAAAAATACACTGCAGCTTATTGCCCATCCTTCTGGAGAGAAAACACTGGCAGGGCTGGTCAGTGGCGAACGGGGGGGCATTGCCCTTGCTGTTGGTCCGGAAGGAGGGTGGATAGACTTTGAAGTGGATCTGTTCCGAGCAGCGGGTTTTTGCTGTTGCACCATGGGAAGCCGTATCCTTAAAGTGGATACAGCGGTGGTGGCTCTTCTCGGGGCAGTCAATGCTCTGCGGGAGAGTAGAGCTTCTTAACTGGATTCGAGGAGGCTGAGCAGTTGATGCATAATGGAATAGGTCTGTCTGGCAGCAATGTTTATATCTTCTCCGAGGGAAACAAAACCATGGTCCTTCAGGATAAAAAAGTCTTCACTTTCTGCCAGTTCCAGTCCGGCTCTGGCCAGGGCCTCGGTACCATATTCAAAAAAATGAGGGGTGATGGGCAGGCCGATTTCTTCGGCGAGCGTGGTCATGATCGCGCAGTGCCCATGGAGAATCGAGCCGATATCTGAGCGGTTCTGATATATGAGGTGATGCATAAAGGTTTCAGAGGATGGTACTGCAAGACCGTGGTAATCAAGAGACATCTTTTCTTCATTACAGGCCGTTATATGGCAGAATTGCTCTGGAGTGAACTCTTCGACGGGAGTCATTCCTGATTTGCTGATGAAAAACTCCGGGTCGTTTTCTCCTCGACAGGAGAAATTACCATAGGCCCCATCGTTGTGCAGCGGAGCCAGCCCGAGTTGTGAAAAGAGCCAGGCGGAACGATTCAGCAGTACAAGGTCGTCTCTGCTGGAGAATGAAGGGGAGAGCTGGTGACAAGTGAATTTTACGCCGGTGTATGCCATTACAGGCCTCGTTTGTATTGAAGAAGAGAAGTTGAAGAGGTGAAAAGTAACGAGGGAAAAATTCCGGCGCAGCCACCTGAAGAAGAGAGGAGACAGCAGTTCCCGGGTGGAGATCCTGTCAACCTGTAAAAATCTTAAACCACATTGCTGGTAGGCGGAGCGGGAATCGAACCCGCATGGCTTGCGCCAGGGGATTTTAAGTCCCCGATGTCTACCAATTCCATCATCCGCCCATTCACAAGTGTAAACGTACGCACATTTTTTTTCTGTTACGTGATGCAGCTTTTACCATATTTTATTTTGTGGTGTCAATCGACAATTATCGTGTTTTCTCTCGGTGTTATTATACGCACTCTGAGAAAAACAGGAAAGCGTGGTTTGCCTCCGTCCGTCCAGCCCTGATGTTTAAAGGTAATGGTTGCCCCGATTGGCGGTGGATTGAGACGGTCATTTTTCTTCAGACCGCTGCCAATCTTGAACACTTTGCCATTCGGGAGTCGGCAACTGAATGCCCCGAGCATTCCGACAAATTGTCCTTTGCCTTCATGGTGTGCCGTTACCAGGCACTCGTCATCCTGAAAACTTTTCACCTTCAGTGCGTTTGCGGTGCGCTTCTTCTCATACGGCGCATCGGGATTACGCACCACTACTCCCTCCCCGCCCTTTGCCTCAATTGTGCGGCGAAATACCTCAAGATGGGCATTGTCCCGGCATGGGGTCTGTTCCAGAATATGAATGTAAGGCGTGGGATGCAATTGCAGCCAGTCGGCAAGTTTTGTCAGACGATGCTGCAACCCCCCTTCGGCATCAGGAACATCAAATATATTATAGGTGAGTTTCTGCCACTCTTCACTCGGCTGGTGGTCCATGACAATGGCTTGAATGTTCTGAAAATCTTCCCGGTGGCTCCAGATTTCGCCGTCGATGGCAAAGGGCGGGAACGCCTCCAGGAAGCTCTGAGGGGGGGCAATTCTTTTCCCGCCACGGGTCCTCAGTGTCCTGCCGTCCCAAATCGCACGAATACCGTCAAGCTTTTCACTCATCAGCCAGCCGGAGACATTCTGGTCTTTCCATGTTTTCAGGAGCAGGATGTTCTCTTTTGCCAGAAGTGTTGCAGGGGAAAACAAAAAGAGCAGAGAAAGCAGAACGACAAGAAGTCTCATTGATCCTCCGTGGTGACAGGTTCCCTACAGGCCAAACTCGGCAGGAGTAATTATCTTCTGCAGCTCTTCCTCCCGGGCAAACATCTGTTGTGCCTCTTCAGTGGAACGCTCATGGTCCATGCCGAGAAGATGGAGCAGTCCGTGAACGGTCAGCCAGCACATGCGCCGGGAAAAGGGCTGCCCATACTCTTCGGACTCTCTGCGTGCGGTATCAAGGGAGATAATAATATCACCAAGTTCGTGTACCGGCAGTGTCCCCAGAAAGGCTTCAGCACCATCGGTAAAGGGGAAGGAGAGCACATTTGTAGCCTTGTCCTTATGCCGATAGGTTTTGTTGAGGTGGTGAACTTCCTGATCATCTGTCAATACGAGGGAGAGGCCATATCCAGCATGACCTGTCTCTTGAAGCAGAGCATCGGCGAAATGAACAAGTGCGTCGCCGCCAAAGTTAAAACTTTCAAAGTCCGGGTGGTGTACGGTCAGTAGTGTCGACATTATTTCTGCTCATAGGCGTTGATAATTTTTTGCACCAGCGGGTGGCGTACCACGTCTTCTTTGCCAAAGGCGCAGAACTCAATTCCGTTAATATGATTGAGCAGTTTCTGGGCTTCAATCAGGCCGGACTGACCATGGTTGGGCAGGTCAATCTGGGTAATGTCACCGGTAATTACTGCCACAGAATCAAATCCGATGCGGGTGAGAAACATTTTCATCTGTTCTCGGGTTGTGTTTTGGGCTTCATCCAGAATAATGAAGGCATTGGTGAGCGTGCGGCCGCGCATGAAGGCCAGAGGGGCGATTTCGATTACCTTCTCCTCCATCATGTCAACAGCCTTTTCGGCACCAAGAAGTTCTGCAAGAGCGTCGAGCAGGGGGCGCAGGTAGGGGTGAACTTTCTGGGAGAGGTCACCGGGGAGAAACCCGAGCTTTTCACCAGCTTCTACCGCGGGACGGGTGAGGATGATTGACTGCACCCTTCCCGAGGAGAGTGCTGCCACCGCCATGGCTACGGCCAGATAGGTTTTTCCCGTCCCTGCCGGACCGATACCGAAAACGATATCGTTGTTACGCAGGGCGTCAATATAGCGCTTCTGGTTTGGCGTTTTCGGGGAAATAATCCGATTGCGGGTGGTAACATAAATTTTATCAAGAAAGATCGATTCAAGGCGGGCGTCAGGATTTCCCTGGAGGATCTTCAGGCCAAAGGCTATATCGGCTGAATAGAGCGGATAGCCACAGCTGAGAAGATCATAGAGTTGCTGCAGAAGTACTGCGGCAAGGTCAACCTCATGGGGCAAACCTGTGATGCGCACATGAGAACCGCGGGCTTGAAGGGAGACGCCTGCACTCTTTTCGAGCATGTGTAGATTTTTATTGAGGTCACCATAAAGAGTGGAGGCCCGGGTGTTGTCAGGAAACTCAATAACCCGTGTGGTCTGCGATTTCATACTTAGTTTTTCTGCTCCTTCAGGATTGTGTCAATCATTGACTGGAATGATTCAATCGAACGGTTGCCAAGTAACCAGCCATTAATAAAAATATAGGGGGTTCCATCAACCCCGCTGCGCTGGCCTTCCATAAGATCTGCGCGGAGTTTATTGGTTGTCTCATCGCTGGTGACGTCTTCTCTGAAGCGTTTCATATTGAGGTCAAGTTCTTTGGCAAAACCTTCAATTGTATCCAGATCAAGGGCGTCAGAATTGAAAAGCAGGTCATGCATCTCCCAGAATTTTCCCTGGTTATCTGCGGCTACGGCGGCTCTTGCTGCATTTTCGGCCTGGGGGTGGATAGCAATGAGCGGCATGTTTTTGAAGTAAAGGTTGACCTTCCCCTTATTCTTTTGCAGTACTTCATCAAGCACTGGCGGCAATTTGTGACAGAAAGGGCATTGGAAGTCAGTAAAGACGACGATGGAGACAGGAGCGTCTTTATTCCCCTTCATTGGTGCTGTTGTGAGGTCGAAGTCCTTGTGAAAGTTCACGAGAATTTCATTGACTGCACCGCTTTTACTGTTGAGCAGATAAATTTTTGAGCCGTCCGGGCTGATGTCGATCTTGTCCATCCCCGAGGCAACAGGAATGGTGCCGAGCAATTGCCCCTGATTTTCTGGTTCATCTCCGAAGATTTTCACTTCTTTTCTGTTGGTGAGTACGTAAAGCCGCCTGCCGCCGAGGGAGTGAACCATATCAAGTGCGCCACTGTTTATCTGCCATTCCGGTATTTTCTGCCAGCGGATCTGGCTGTCGTGACCGGGGGCATCATAGCCGGAGGGAAGGGCAGAAGCACTGCCAGCACTGAGAAGCAGGGCACAAAGGGCTGTGGGGATGGTCTTTCTGGATGTGAAAATCATGGGATCCTTTTTTATTACCGAGGAGAAAAAAATATTCTTTCAATTTCACCATCGTATTTGCAGTATTCGAACCGTAGAGAAGATAATTCGTTAGAGTCGATTTCGCAAGCAAAGGGCTTTCAGCCTTCATTTTGGCATAATCTCACCATGTTAAGCTTGACGGAATTCACCATCTGCAGTAAAAAAGAGCGTTTCGCTAGTGTCAGGAAACGGATGCGAGGGTGGCGGAACTGGTAGACGCACCAGACTTAGGATCTGGCGCCTTTGGTGTGGGGGTTCGACTCCCCCCTCTCGCACCATAAATTATTGTAAATCAGAAGCGCCGGAACCGTCTCGGCCTGCTGTGAATTCAGAAAAAAGGATGGGATTTGAATGGATGTCCAAGTAGAAGAGCTCAGCGCTCTCACCAGAAAACTTACGATTACGCTGCCTTCCGACATTGTGCAGCCCAAACTCAACGAAGCCTATGACAA
>JBFHIO010000118.1:0-5890 GCA_041596435.1 Desulforhopalus sp.
ATAATTATTTTTTTTCACTCCGAAGTTATTATTGTTAACTATTATCCTTTTTCCTGGGAGTTGCCGTGTTGCCTGAATACCCTTTTACATCCCATTTTCATCAACTGGCCGCCGGACGTCTGCACTATCTTGATGAAGGTGAAGGGCCTGTGGTCGTGCTTGTTCATGGAAATCCCACCTGGTCCTATTACTATAGAAACGTGGTGGCAGAACTGCGTTCAAGCCATCGAGTGATTGCTGTGGATCACCTTGGCTGTGGTCTGTCGAGTAAACCACAGGAATATGCCTACACCCTCGCCAGCCACATTGCGAACCTCGAATCTCTGCTGGATTCCCTCGGCATAGAGCGATTTTCGCTTGTTGTACATGACTGGGGAGGAGCAATCGGCATGGGACTGGCAGCAGGACGGCCGCAACTGGTTGACAAAATAGTTGTTCTCAATACTGCCGCCTTTCGGTTTCCCTGGATGCCGAAGCGTATTGCTGTGTGTCGCATCCCGGTTTTGGGAGAAATACTGGTCCGTGGGATGAATGGTTTTGCCTGGCCTGCCACCTTTATGGCTGTGACCAGGCCGCTGAGCTCTGAGGTGAAACGTGCATATCTCAAACCGTACAATAACTGGCACAATCGTGTTGCTGTCCACCGCTTTGTCAAAGATATCCCGATGAGGGATGGGGATGTCAGTATGGGGAAGCTGATGGAGATAGAAGATGCTCTTTCACAGTTTCACGGTGCGGGGCGTATGCTTATTCTCTGGGGTGGACGTGATTTCTGTTTTAATATGACCTTCTACCAGCGCTGGTGTTCACTCTTCCCGGAGGCTGAACATCACTGTTATGAAGATGCGGGACACTATGTGCTGGAAGATGCACGGGAAGAGGTTGTTCCACGTATTGCTGAATTTTTCAGGAGAGATGCATGATCCATAATATTGCCGATGCTTTTGTTCGGGCTGCCAGAGAGAACAGCGGGCGTACAGCCATTGTTGATGCCGTGAGTGGGGAATCAATTCCTTTTGGTGAGCTTGACCGGCGGGCCGACGCCTTTGCTGTTTTTTTCCGCGAGGCGGGTCTGACTCACGGCCAGGTAGTAAGTTTAATGGTTACTCCCGGCATTGATTTTATCTGTATTACGATTGCGTTGTTTAAAATTGGAACCCCCATCGTTTTAATTGACCCGGGAATGGGATATAAAAATTTGCTGCGTTGTATTGAAAGAGTCGCACCGCAATATCTCATAGGTGTTCCTCTGGCCTGCTGTTTTGCCCGTCTTGCCCGCCGAACTTTTGCTTCTGTGGAGAAGTTTTTTTGCCTCGGGCCCTCTTTGTTTGGTTTTCCGGGGATTAATATCCGCCGTGGAATGCGTGAAACGGTTGCTGAAAATTTTCCGGTGTATCAGCCCGGTGCTGATGATCTTGCCGCCATTATTTTCACCACCGGTTCCACCGGCCCGCCAAAAGGAGTTCGCTATGAGCACTCCATTTTTGCAGCCCAGCTGCGCATGATCCGTGACTATTATAAGATAGGCCCTCAGGACATTGACCAGCCGGCTTTTCCTCTCTTTGCACTGTTTTCCACGGCTCTTGGTGCCTGTGCCGTGATTCCCGACATGGATCCCACCAGACCGGCACAGGTTGATCCTGTTAAATTTACCGGGAGCATTCAAAAATATGGAGTAACCTACTCCTTTGGTTCCCCCGCTATCTGGAATGTAGTCTCACACTGGTGTATCGATAACGGCGTGCAACTTGATTCTCTGCGCAAGGTCTTAATGGCCGGCGCACCGGTTGCTCCGGAATTGATCCAGCGGATGAAAAAAATATTACCGGCAGGGGCAGAGGTTATTACACCCTATGGTGCAACTGAAAGCCTGCCCATTGTCTCCATCGAAGGAGATGAAATTCTGGAGAGCTCGGCAGAGAAGAGCTCCAGAGGAGAGGGGATTTGTGTCGGCAGGCCTTTGCCGGGGATATCCATCCGTATTGTTGCCATTTCTGACCAGCCTGTTGTTGATATTTCTGACACCGTGCCCTGCACTGTGGGGGAAATCGGTGAGATTATCGTTCAGGGCGAGGTCGTGACCCGCGGGTATATGAACAACGCTGAAGAGACCCGCCTCGCAAAAATTTCCGGGGAGAATGGCTCTTTCTGGCATCGCATGGGGGACACTGGATACTTTGATGAAGCGGGGCTTCTCTGGTTCTGCGGGCGGCGTGCCCATCGCGTCGTGCGTCATGGGAAAAAGGGAGAGCCTGACACAACATGGTTCAGCATTCCCTGTGAAGCGATCGTGAATCAGCATCCGGCTGTTTACCGCTCTGCGCTGGTGGGCGTTGTCTCCCCTGAAGAAACCGTCGAGCCGGTGTTGATAGTGGAGTATCAAAAAGATGTGCATGCGGGAGAAAAGGAACTTCGTGAGGTTGAAGCCCTTGCGTCGAACAGCCCGTTAACAAAGGAAATTCACCATTTTCTTGTCCATCCCGATTTCCCGGTGGATATCCGTCATAATGCTAAAATTTTTCGGGAGAAACTTGCCATATGGGCGCAGCAGAAGATATATCCGTGCAGGTAGACCGGGTTCTGGTCACCGGTGGCGGTGGCTTCGTTGGGCGGGCTGTTGTGAATCGTCTGCTTGAGGCGGGAACCGCAGTAACGGTACTTGGCCGGCACAGGTATGATGATCTCGCCGAGCGGGGTGTCCGCCTTGTGACCGGTGATATTGCCGACTCAGACGCGGTTCACTCTGCAGTAGAAGGGGCTGATCTGGTGTTTCACACCGCTGCGAAGGCAGGAGTGTTCGGGACACGTGAAATGTATTTTCATCCCAATGTCCTCGGGGCGGAATGTGTGCTCAATGTCTGCCTGGAGCGTGAACTGCCCCTTGTGTACACCTCTACACCATCGGTTGTTTTCAACGGAAAAGATATTCTCGGCGCAGGAGAAGAGCTTCCCCATGCGGAACGTTTCCTCTGCAATTATGCTGAAACCAAAAGTTATGCAGAGAATCTTATCCTTGCCGAGGCTGACCGTATCCCGGTCTGTGCCATTCGGCCTCATCTTATCTGGGGACCGGGAGATCCTCATCTCCTGCCACGGCTGATTGCCGCCGGGAAGGAAGGGGAACTGCGTATTGTCGGCGACGGCAGTAATCTTGTGGATATCAGTTATATTGACAATGTCGCCGAGGTGCATCTCTGTGCCGGAGCAAAGCTCCTTGACGGAAAAGGTTCTGTGGCGAATGGGCGCGCCTATTTTATTGGTCAGAAAGAGCCGGTCAATCTCTGGGGATGGCTTAATGATCTCTTCATTGCCCTTGATCTCCCGCCGGTAGAGAGGCATATCTCCTTTGCCTCCGCCAGTCGTATTGGTGCAGTGCTTGAGGCTGGTTGTACTTTCTTGAATTTTTTCGGGCTGCAGCGGGAGCCCCGGATGACCCGTTTTGTTGCTGAACAGCTCGCCCGTTCCCACTGGTTTTCCCACGCGGCCGCTGAACGAGACCTCGGTTACCATGAGCTGGTCAGCACAGAAGAAGGATTACGGAGGGCTCTTCCATGGCTCAGGGAACATTGTCTTTAAAACAGGTGGTCGCAACACTCTGTACTGTTGCTCTCCTCGGTGTATCCGCATTGCCGGCAGCCTCTTTTTCCATCAAAGAAGAGAGGGAGGTGGGGGAGAAGCTGGTGTATGAAGTGCGTCAGGCCTTTCCTCTGCTCGAAGAGCCGGATATCAGTCAGTATATAACGTCGCTGGGGGATGAGGTGCTCTCCGTTGCGGGGGGACAGTATTTCAAATATCGTTTTTATGTCATCAAGAGCAGTCAGTTCAATGCTTTTTCCGCACCCTCCGGCATGATATTTTTCTATTCGGGACTTATCACAAAAATGGAGAGTGAAAATGAACTGATTGCTGTCCTTGCCCATGAAATCGGACACAGCGTCAAACGTCACATTGCCAGCGGACAGAAGGAGGGCACCTACAGCACGGGAGCTGCACTGGCCCTCGCCATTCTTGGCATTGCCGTTGGTGGAGATGCCGCGCCTGCGTTGATAACCGGAGCGCTGGCCACGGGGCAGACCGTGAATCTGCACTACAGCCGGATTCATGAGCAGGAGGCGGATTCCCTCGCTTACCACTGGCTCTGCAAGATGAAGCGCAACCCGCAGGCTGAGGTGCAGATGCTCGGTATCATGCGTCGCATCGCCCGCTATCGCAGCGAGAAACTGCCACAGTATCTGCTTACCCATCCCAATCCCGAAGAGCGGATGAATACTGTGGAGTCATTTATCGACAGTGATGGGATCGCCGCAGATACCCGCGTTATCGACGACTTTGCATTTCTTCGTTTTAAATATCGTATTCTTGTGCTGACCGAAGACCCGGACACTCTGCAAAATTATTTCGGCAGCCTTCTTGCCCGCCGGGATGCCACAGAGCAGACACGGACCATGGCGACGTACGGTCTTGCACGACTGGCCTGTGAAGAAATGAATTTTGACAGTGCGCTGAAGCTGATTGATGAAGTTATTAAAGTCTATCCGCAGAAGACAATACTCAAGGTGGACAAGGGTGTTATTCTTACAGAAGCCGGGAAGCTGAACGAGGCTCTTCCTTTACTGGAAAAGGTGCATCGAGATGATACTGCTGATCTTTATGCGAGCTGGGCGCTTGGGAGGTTGTATCAGCAGCTGGGACGCCTTCAAGACGCACTGCACTGTTATAAAGAGGTGCAGCAGGTCAATCCGGAAGATCCGAAATTGCTCTTTGAGCTGGGCCAGATTGAAGCGAGGCGGGGGAACAACGGTATTGCCAACTACTACCTCGCCTCCAGCCAGCTTTATGAGGGGAATATAAAGATGGCGAAGGTGAGCTTGAACCGTGCCCTCGAGGACACGTCAATGCCGAAGGAGTTTAAGAACAGATGTTTTGATCTGCAGGAGAAGATTAAAGATCTGGAGAAGCGTTGACCTGGTCTGTGTCGCGGGTGTCGGTGGTCCTGTGGAGGACGGTGTGGATATCCGCCGTGCTCTGCGCGGAAAAGATATCGCGTCGCCATGCCACACAGCCGTGCAGTCCTTTGAAATAACGACTCATCTGATTTTTCACATACCCGAGTACTTTTTCCGCCGGAAGATGTTGCTCCATAAGCTGCAGGTGACGCAGGGCTACGGCTCTCACCTCGGCCACACTTTGCGGCTCCGGGGGCTCGCTGAAGATCCACGGACGGCCGAGGGCTGCACGGCCGATCATGACACCATCACAGCCGGTTTCGCGCATCATCTGACGGCCTTCTTCAAGACTGTGAATATCACCGTTGCCGAGTACGGGGATACTCAGAGCCTCTTTCACCGCTTTTATGTAACCGGGATTAATGTCTCCAGAGAATCCCTGCGCCATGGTACGTCCATGAATAATTACCGCTGCGGCACCGTTTTCTTCGGCCATACGGGCAAAAGAGAGAACATTTCTGTTTTCATGGTCGGGACCGAGTCTCATCTTGACTGTAACCGGTACAGATGAGTTTTTCACGACTGCCCGTACAATCCTGCCCGCCAGCTCGGGGGTGCGCATCAGAGCCGCCCCTGCCCCTTTTTTTGTCACCTTTTTCACAGGACAGCCCATGTTGATGTCAAGCATCTGCGGTCCGAACTCACAGGCAATCTTCGCCGCCTCTCCCATATAGTCAACTTCTGCCCCGAACAACTGGATGACAAAGGGGTTTTCTTCCTGCACAGTGCGCAGCATGCGCAGAGTATTTGGCTGCCGGTAATACAGGCCGTGGCTGCTGATCATCTCAGTAACACAGTACCCCGCTCCGAAAGAGCTGCAGAGCAGTCGGAAGGGCAAGTCTGTGTAGCCCGCGAGAGGCGCAAGAACGAAGGGGGATGTAAAA
>JBFHIO010000119.1:0-5857 GCA_041596435.1 Desulforhopalus sp.
GCACTCCCTCTTCAACGGTGGGGTGATAGAAGGGCATCTCCAGCATTTTCTCAACTGTCAAATCCATCTGATGTGCCCATGCGAGCAGGTGTCCAAGATGTTCGGCATCCGGAGCAAACATCTCAGCGCCGAGAAAGCGGCCACTTTTCCTGTCTCCATATACCCGCAACATTCCCTTATTGCGCAACATGGTTCTCGCACGTCCCTGGCCGGTGAAAGAGACCTCTCCAACGGCAAAACCTTCCTTTCCATATTTTTTCTGCAACTGCTCATAACTGTCACCAACCATGGCAATCTGCGGGTCACTGAAAACAATGGACAAATTACTCCGTCGCAGCCCGCGATTGATCTCGGGATAACTCCCCGCATTTGCACCGGCAATACGTCCCTGATCCGTCGCCTCATGGAGAATGGCGGACTGGTTGCTGGCATCTCCGCTGATAAAAATAGTCGGAACACTGGTCTGCATCGTCTCGCGGTCAGCAACGGTGGGAACACCGTGACTGTCAAGTTCAAGGTCGGTATTCTCCAAACCAAGATTCTCTACGTTGGGACGGCGCCCGGTAGCAGCGAGCAGATATTGCGCGTGAAAGACAGCTTCTTTTCCCTGACGATCGGTGTAGGTGATTTTTACCCTGTCTCCGTCCTCTTCCATTGAAGTTATCGGATCTTTGGGCGCAATATAATACTCTTCGTTCAAAGCCTCTTCGGTGTAATCACGCAATTTTGGGTCGGTGATCGGGCGAATACGACCACTGTGGCCGAAGAGTCGCACATCAACTCCGAGACGATGCAGGGCCTGGGTCAGTTCCAGTCCGATAACACCAGAACCAAAAACTGCCACCGACTGCGGCAGGCCTTTCATATAGAAGAGATCATCATTGGTGATGATGGCCTTGCTGAATTTCCCAAGATTGTCAGGAATCACTGTATGTGAACCGGTAGCGATAACAATCCGCTTTGCCTTGATGCGCAGCTCTCCAACCTCAAGGGTATTATTATCAAGAAACCGGGCATTGCCGATAATCTTCTGTTCTGGCGGGATGTTATCCACCCCCTCAAGCACAAAACCGACGAAGCGGTCACGCTCGGCAAGAACCCGTCCCATTACTTCATCACCTTTGATGCGAGGCTCTTGCTCAGGATGAACCCCGAAACCAGGTGCACGCTCAATGGCATGCACACTTTCGGCTGCAGCAATGAGAAGTTTAGACGGCATGCATCCGACCCTCGCACAGGTTGTTCCCCAGATTCCTCCCTCAATAAGAACAACGGAATCCGTATATGCAAGAGCAGATCGGCGGGCATTGAGCCCGGCGGTTCCACCACCGACTACAGCAACATCTACGTTTCTTGTCTGCATTTCTATCTCCTTAAACAGTTTCCCCCTGAAGAGAGTGTTGACCTGCATGAGTTATCTTCGCCATGCACAGATCCCCAGGCGCAGCCTTTACTCCCTCTTTCAGGTGAACAATATGATTGGTTCCAGTGCGACCGCGCATGATAAGCCCATTCTCATCCACCGATTCGAGCATGATCTCCAGCTCACGGCCAACATACTCCTCATTGCGCTCCAGACTGATTTCGTCCTGCCGCTTCTGAAAACGCTGAAGACGTTCGCTCTTCACATCTTCTGGCACGGCATCGCTGAATTCTGCAGCCTTCGTCCCCGGTCGAGATGAATATTTGAAGGAGAAAGAACCGTGATAGCGTACATCATTGAGCAATTTCATGGTCCCTTCAAAATCTTCGTCCGTCTCGCCAGGAAATCCGACAATAACATCAGTAGTAAGAGCAATTGAAGGTAATACCTTATGCAGTTTATCGATAATCTCAAGATAGGATGAAATCGTATATCTGCGGTTCATCCGCTTGAGGACCGCGTCCGAACCAGCCTGAACAGGCAGGTGAAGTTGCGGGCAGAGAATGTCAAGAGAGCCAAAACAATCAATCAACTCGTCGGTAAGGTCCTTGGGATTGGAGGTGGTAAAACGAAGGCGTTTCAACCCACGATCCTGCAGTGCAGCAACCTCGCGCAGGAGTTCACCAAAGCCATATTCCCCCTTGTCACGCCCCGGAGCCACGCTGTTGGTATTTCCGTAGGAATTGACATTCTGTCCCAGCAGGGTGAGCTCTTTTACTCCCTCATCCACCAGCACCCGTGCCTCATCAATAATATCTGCGGCCATCCGACTGGCCTCACGCCCACGGGTATAGGGAACTACGCAGTACGTGCAGAAGTTGTTACATCCCTGCATGATGGTAATAAATTTCCGGAAGGGCACATCAGAGGAGGGGGTATCCATAGATGGAAGAAATCGCGGAATATCATAGGAACTGACCAGGGAGGTCACCACTTTCTGACCTCCTTCCTCTGCACGCTGCAGGGCAGGGACAATGTTATAGATATTCTGAGTGCCGATGATCAGCGAGACAAAGGGCATGCGACGAAGTATCTCGGAGCCCTCCTGCTGAGCGACACAGCCGGCGACCACCGTTTTCATGTGTGGCTTTTTCTTCAGATTTCCGCGCAGATGTCCAAGAAGACTCATGACCTTCTGTTCTGCTTTGGCACGAATAGAGCAGGTGTTGATAATAACCAGATCAGCGGTATCCATCTCCGCCGATTCAACATATCCGGCCTCACCGAGAAGTTGTGCCATGATTTCCGAATCACGTTCGTTCATCTGACAGCCAAAGGTTTTAATATAAAAGAGCTGTTGTTCCATAATATATAGTTGTGGAGGCTTAACGCAGGTCAGCGGCAATGCTGGCAAGAAGGGAGAAAAGTTCACTGGCAGATTCCCGGGCGTATTTCAGACGCACCGTCCCGGGAACACCTGTACTCGAGAGCACAGCAAGGTTATCATAACCTTCAAGGATGAACTTCAGATAGTGAAAACGTCCCGGAGTTATACGAAAGTAAGAATTGCACAGCTCCGGGGCAAGAGGGGGAGTTATAAAATCAGACATTGAGCACACTGTCAACGGCAGTCATCCTGTCTTTATTGGCGGAGAGGAGAGGGCGCACCACCTCTTCGAGGTATTCTGTGGTCTGCGCCTCTGCCCGACCGGTAAACTGCGTATAATCAGAGATCATTGCCTCCATCTCTTCATGAGTGAAGGGAATGCGCGGATCAGCGGCCATGCGCTCAATGAGATCGTTACCAGCACCATTTTCTTTAACGTTACGGCCTGCGGCAAGAGAGTGTTCTTTCACAACTTCGTGCATCTCCTGGCGGCTTTCACCTTTTTCAACGGCCATCATGAGGATTTTCTCGGTAGACATGAAGGGGAGTTCCTGCAACAGATAGCGTTCAATTTGCTTCGGAAAAACAACCATATCAGAGGAAACGTTATTGAATATTCTCAATATTGCGTCTGTAAGAAGAAATGCCTGTGGAATATCCATGCGACGGATAGCGGAGTCGTCGAGGGTACGCTCAAACCACTGATTGCTGTAGGTGCCGACAAAATCAGTTGGCAGAATCATCAACTTGCGGGCAAGTCCGCAGAGGCGTTCACTGCGCATGGGATTGCGCTTATAGGCCATGGCTGAAGAACCGGTCTGATTTTTCTCAAAGGGTTCCTCCTGCACCTTAAGGTTGGAGAGAAGGCGAAGGTCAACGGCAAATTTATGCGTGGTTGCAGCTATCCCGGAAAGGGTCTCCGCGAGTTTCATGTCGAGCTTGCGGGTGTAGGTCTGTCCGGTGACATTGAATACCTTGGAAAAACCAAGCTTTTTCGCAACCAGCAGGTCGAGTTCACGTACTTTTTTATGATCCCCCTTAAAAAGCTCAAGAAAGGTTGCCTGAGTCCCGACGGTACCTTTTGCTCCACGCGCTTTCTGCTGGCTTAAATAGAAGTCAACATAGTCAAGATCCATCACAAGATCCTGAAGATAGAGCGTGTTTCGCTTGCCGACCGTGGTTGGCTGGGCAGGCTGATAATGAGTATAACCGAGGGTAGGGAGGTCTTTATATTTGTCGCAGAATTCGGCGAGATTCTGAATGGCATTGAGCAGGGCACTGCGCACCATTTCCATAGCCTTTTTCTGGATAATCAAATCCGTATTGCAGACGACAAACTGAGAGGTGGCCCCAAGATGGATAATACCGGCAGCGGCAGGGCATTTCAGCCCAAATTCATAGACATGGGCCATAACATCATGGCGGATTTTTTTCTCCTGGGCTGCGGCAACCTCAAAATCAATGTTGTCGACGTTGGCCCGCATCTGATCAAGCATCTCTGGAGTTATGATATCAGTCAACCCCAGTTCGTATTGTGCCTCGGCGAGAGCCAGCCAGCATTTTCTCCATAAAGTGAATTTATTACGTTCTGAGAAAAGAAATTGCATTTCTGGACTGGTGTAACGGCTGACGAGCGGTTCCTGGTAAATTTCACGATTTGGGGTCATGGCAGCTCCGATATTACGATTTCAGGGAAAGGTATAGTTGAGATAAAAAAAGTACCAAAATTTTTAAGATAAGAAGATATTGCTCTGAGAATGACGAAATTGGCTCTTTATACCATCATCGAGATAATTATTAAAGTTTGAAGGGCTCTCATGCGGGATGGTCTTAAGATCAGATGAGCAGAGGCAGGCTCAAGCAGGCGGAAGTATCCAGTAATTCACAAACTAAAGGTCAGAAAAGGAGGGGAGATGTCATCGACCTGGAACATCTTGCAATTTCCGCACCAGAAGTTATGTCGCATAATGTATATTATGTATAGTTTTATAATAAAGGATTTCAGGCTGGATATGTTTCTGGCCATCGGCCGCTTTGAGCGCATTTTCCCATTCTCATATGCAATCTATGGAATGCATATCATATGGAATGAACGCGAATCTGCCAGCTCTCCGTTCCGCGGTATCGATTGCGTGTCAGGGAGTAAACAAGATCCCGCTGAGACTCTCCCTGCACATCGTTGAGTCGTTCGCCAAGCCCGAAACCAATTCCTTTGTACTGCGAATAGCGACCGCGAAACATCAAACTGAGATGCCGATGATCCGCACCAACATTTCTTGACTGAATGACAATGGAGTTCTTATCATAAAACTTTGGTGCCGGATTTCCCTGACCAAATGGTTCCATCAACTTAAGGTATTGAATTGACGATGGATTCATTGCCTCATCAATACTGCAGACAACATCGAAATTCTTCTTTCGTACAGGTTTCCGTCCATCCCGGGCTTCTTCCTCGCGAATTGCATTGCCTAACAGATGAGTGAATTTTTTTAGATTTCGAGGCTCAAGGCTCAAGCCCGCAGCCATGGCGTGACCACCAAATTTCATTATTACATCAGAGCACTGCTGCAGCATTTCATAAAGATTAATTCCCTCAACAGATCTACCGGAACCCCGCAGAGTTACAGCTCCACCAGCGTCAGTAATCTCGGCCAGAACAATTGCCGGTACGCCAAATGATTCCACCAGTTTTGAAGCTACAATTCCTGCCACTCCGGGATGAAATTCTCCTGCAACAACACAGATTTTTTGTTCTGCGACTTCGTATGCAGATACCAGACTCTCAGCGAGAGAAAAATCATCTACACAGAGTTCTTTCCTTCTCAGATTCAGTTCCTGCAGCTCGGCACTCTTTTTTCTGGCGATTTTTGGATTGTCAGAGGTCAAAATTTCAACCACCAGCTCACTGTCTCCGAGTCGTCCTGCCGCATTAATCTTTGGCCCGATGCTGAAGCCAATATCCTCAGAGGTAACCTCTCCACTGAAAATTTCTGATTCCTCAAGGAGCGCTGCAAGACCGATAAACCGTGGTTTATGCAACTCTTCAAAACCAGCCCGCACAAGAATACGATTGGTAGCAGTCAACTCGACCATATCGGCAACAGTAC
>JBFHIO010000120.1:0-5835 GCA_041596435.1 Desulforhopalus sp.
CCTGCGCAGCGGTGAGCTGCGGGAGAAGGGGTGGACGCTTCTGCCTTCGCCGACTCCTGCATTTGATACAGCCTGGTATCTGCTGCGTTACTTTCCAGACGGACTGGATGAAAATCCACTGGTGCATTATCTGCTCAAGGGCAGGGATTCAGGGTTTGTTCCCGGGCCTTTTGCCCTTAAAGGGGCGACACTGCTGGCGGATGAGTCGCCGGGGCCCTGGTTCGATGAGGCGTATTATCTCGACAGAACACCGTTCCTCGGCAGAGTTGCTGAGACTCTGCTGGAGCATTACAAACTCTACGGCAGTAAGGAGGGCAAGTCTCCGCTTCCCGTGTTTGATCCACAGTTTTACCTCGCCGGGCTGTCGGAAGAGCAGCGTCAGAGGGCGCAGGAAGATCCAATTTCCCACTATATCTGCTGCCTTGCGATCGGTCAGGTTACGGCTGCTCCCTCACCTCATTTTGAGCAGGAGTTTTACCCGCAGGGGCTGCTCCACTATCTCAGCCATGGAGTGCATGATGGTGTGGTGATTGACCGCCGGGTTCGCTGCCTTGAACGTCGGCCGCGAATCTCTGTCCTTGTCCCTGTATTCAAACCTGATCTGCACTATTTGAGTAACTGTATTCGCTCGGTACTCTATCAGGCATACCCGGACTGGGAACTCTGTATAGTGGATGATGGCAGTGATGATCCTGAGGTGCATTGTCTGCTGGAAAGCTTTGCCTCAGAAGACTCTCGCATCAGGGTACAGTTTCGTGAGGAAAATGGTGGAATCTCTACCGCCACCAATTCTGCCGGGTTGTCTGCTACCGGTGAATGGCTCCTTTTTCTCGACAACGATGACGAATTGAGTCCAGATGCGCTCCTTAAGGTGGCGATCGCCATTGGAGAGAGCAGGGCGGAGTTCATCTACAGCGATGAAGATCTTATCGGAGATGATGCCTCCCGTTTCTCTATCTTCCGTAAACCTGATTACAATCCGCGACTGCTTCTTTGTCACAATTACATTGTTCATCCCGTGGCAGTGTCCCGGCAGCTCTTTGAGCAGGTGGGTGGTCTCGACAGTCGGTTTGATGGTGCTCAGGATTATGACCTGATGCTTAAACTCAGCGAACTGAGCCCACCGCATCACATCCCGGAGATTCTTTACCACTGGCGCGCTTCCGACAGCTCAACATCCATCAACCACGGTGAGAAAGACTACGCCAACGAGGCGGGCAGAGCGGCTCTGGCAGAGGCTCTGCAGAGACGCGGTATCGCCGGTGAGGTAGAGTTTGGAGATCATAACTTCTACTACCGCATTACTGGCCGTTTTGGCGGGAAGGTTCAACTCTTCGCCTTTTTCCCGGAAGCTGCAGAAGCGGTCATCAGAGCCGCCCGCCTGCTCGAAGAGAGCCAGGGCGACAATGAGCTGATTCTTGTCGTACCGCAGAAGGTCGCTGTTGCTGTGGAAGAGTTCTTTTCCGCGAGTGCAGCAAGCCTTTTTGTGGTTCCTGATAACAGCAGCCGGATGGATGCCATGCAGCGTGCGGTGCTCTCTCGACGGGGAGATCGTACAGAGTATCTGGCTTTTGTTGAGCTGCCTTTCCTCTCGCTCTCTTCTGACTGGATCGCAAGACTGCAGGGCTCTTTTTACGATGACGATGTTGCCGCCGTATGTGGTCGCTGCCTGGTGGAGGGACAGTCTGACTCGATGCAGCTTCCTGATTTTAAGAATTCTTCGATAGAAGTTTTTATCGATTTTATGCAGAATTATCCCCTGTACATGAATGCCTGTTTTCCACAGGATCTTTTTTTACCTGTACCAGAACTGCTGATGGTTCGTGCCGACCGCTTTATCAGGGTTGGGGGATTTATTGACAGAGAGGAATGGCCTGTCGTCGCTTTTGCCGACCTTGCCATGCGGCTGCGTGGACAGGGGCTGGATTGTCTCTATATGCCTGATGCGGAGATTGTACTGCGGGAAAAAGCTGGAATCAAACAGCCTTCACTGCGAGAAAGAATGCAGAAGAAAGTTCTTTTTCAACAGAAATGGCGGAAAGAACTGCAGGGCTTTGAAGCCTTTATCAATCGTGGAATATTTCGTGATGCGGGGTTGGAGGATGCAGCCTTTAACAACTGGTTGTATGGAGATTTCGGGGAGTAAAACAAGACGGGCGGGAGATGAACTTCCGCCCGATACTCTTACTTTGCATACTTCTTCCTGATCCAGGCGATAATGTCATCACTTTCATACATGGAGTGATCCCCATCAATAAGGAAGGGCACCATTGCCTTGCCGCCTTTCTTCAAAACCACGTCTCGACCGGGTGTTCCGGCCTGTGCATCAATAATAACGTAGTCTTTTTGTTCCTGCAGTCCCATCTTCTCAACAGCATTAAGGACCTTTATGCAATAGGGGCAGTCCGCGCGCAGATACAATTTGATCATGTTTTTTTCCTCAAAAATATTTTCAGGTTCGGGTGCCGATTCCCTTCCAGAGCAGCCACCAGTTGACGGAGAAGAGGATGATGGAGAAGATCCCCAGCATGCCTGCTCCCACCCAGACGTTGATGCTGCTGATACCGAGGAAGCCGAAGCGGAAACCGTTTACCATGTATACTATAGGATTGATTTTCGAAACTGTCTGCCAGAAATCCGGCAGCAGCGAAAGGGAATAAAAAACGCCGCCGAGATAAGTCAGTGGAGTAATGACGAATGTGGGGATGATAGTGACGTCGTCAAACTTTTTGGCAAAAATGGCATTGAGCATTCCGGCAAGAGAGAAGGTGAAACTTGTCAGGATGGCAAAGAGAAGAATAAAGAAGATATTGTGGATTGGCAGGGTGACAAAGGCGAGGCTGACGAGGCTGACCAGAATCCCCACCGTGAGCCCGCGGGCCATCCCACCGGAGACGTAGCCGAGGATGATCACCCATGTGGGTGCGGGGCTTACCAGCAGCTCTTCTATGTTGCGTTGAAATTTGGAACTGAAGAAACTCGAAACGGTGTTGGTGTAGGAGTTTGTAATGATCGCCATCATGATCAGTCCCGGGGCGATGAAGGCCATGTAACTGTATCCTTCAATGTTTCGCAGCTGGGAGCCGATGAGGTCGCCGAAGATGAGGAAGTAGAGGGTGATAGTAATCACCGGCGGCACCAGAGTCTGGACCCAGATACGGAAGATACGGGTAAGCTCTTTGCGGACGATGGAGCGGAGGCAGATGAGGCTGTAATTCATGTCAGTGTTCCACCATTTCGATGAACAGCTCTTCAAGGCGATTGCTTTTGTTGCGCATGGAATCAATAATCACCGCATTGGCGCTGAAGTGGGAAAAAATTTCATTAAGAGAGAGTCCTTTCGGTTTGTTGAACTCCACTCCGGTGTCGTGCAGGCGCACAAAAGGGATGCCCGCGAGGGCTGGAATTTCCGGCAGCGGTTCGCGGCTCTCAAAGATTAACACCTCATGGTCGAGCCTGCGGAGAAGATCCCGCGTGCTGCTGCTGGCGATCATCCGCCCCCCGTCAATGATGGCGAGCTTGTTGCAGAGCTGCTCGGCCTCTTCGAGATAGTGAGTGGTGAGGATGATGGTGCGTCCTTCGGCGGAGAGTTCTTCGAGAAACTCCCACATGCCCCGGCGCAGTTCTACATCCACTCCGGCGGTAGGTTCATCAAGAATGAGCAGTTTGGGGTCGTGAATAAGCCCGCGGGCGATCATGAGCCGTCGTTTCATCCCACCAGAAAGCTGGCGCGCCTGATTGTTGCGTTTGTCCCAGAGGCTGAGGCGCTTCAGATAGATTTCTGCCCGGGCAAGGGCCGCCTTTCGCGTCATGCCGTAGTAGCCGGCCTGCTGAATGACAATATCTATTACCTTCTCAAATTGGGAGAAGTTGAATTCCTGAGGAACAACACCGAGCATCCGTTTGGCGGCGGGGAAATCCTTGTCGATGTCAATACCGAAAACTTCCACCCGGCCGCTGGTTTTTGTGATCAGGGAGGTGACGATGCCGATGATGGTGGTTTTCCCCGCACCATTGGGACCGAGGAGCCCAAAAAAATCTCCTTCGGCAACCTCAATATTGACGCCCTTGAGTGCCTCAAAACCGCCCTGGTACGTCTTGTGCAAATCTTCGATCTTCAGTGTAGCCATGTAGTGTTACCTGCTGTAACGATAGGGGGACTGGCGACGGCGTTTGCGCAGGCCCAGTACGATGAGACAGAGAGCGAGCCCGGCAAGAAGTCCCCAGATAAAGGTTATGTAGTTGTGATCGCCTGTCTTCTTTTCGGGGGGTTGTTGCGGAGCGGGGGTGGCACTGGCGGTTGCTCCGGGAACTGGACTGGTGTTGCTCTCGAGGATTTGTATGGCAGCTCCGGAATCAGGTTTGAGCTGTGTGGCGGCGGGAACGTTTTGCCCCTGTGCCTTCTGCGTTGCAGCGGTGGTTGCAGCCGAGCCGGTGGTGTTGGCCCGCAGTGCCGCCAGCCCGCGTTGAAGAAGCTCACGGGCCCGCGCGTCGCGGGTGAGGCGCTTGCTGCTGCCAAGGACACTGGCGATCACCCGTTTGCCGTCACGATGGGCTGTGGCGATAATGGAGTAGCCTGCGGCCTTGAAGTAACCGGTTTTTAAACCGTCGCACTCCGGCATGTCATCAAGCAGATTGTTATGATTGCGCATGATGAATTCGCCGTTGCGGAAGTCTTTTTCATTGGTGCTGGTAAGCTTCAGGGCCAGAGGATCTTTGACAAGGTATTGCGCAAGCAGAGCGAGATCCTGCGCGGTGGTTACGTCCACCTCCTGTCCCTGCGAGGGCGGCAGGCCGTGCACTGTGTGGAAGTGGGAGTGAGTCATCCCAAGTTCTTTTGCCTTGAGGTTCATCATCTCAACAAAAGCCTCTGTGGAGCCGGCCACGTGGATAGCAAGTGCTACCGCCGCGTCATTGGCGGATTGAACCATCAGTGCATAGAGAAGATCCTCCACACTGAAACTCTCCTTGGGGTCAAGATAAACCTGTGAACCTCCCATGGATGCGGCTTCGGGGGTTACCTGCACCATATCGGAAAGTCTGATGCGGCCCTTTTTCACCTGGTCGAGAACAACGGCAAGGGTCATGCTTTTCAATACTGAGGCCGGCCAGGCGGGGGCTTTGCTGTTGGATTCAAAAAAGACTTTACCAGTATCCGCATCAAGAGCGAGCGCTGAAAGGTACGGGTCCTGAGATATGGTGTCGAGGTCTTTGCGCGCGGCGAAGCCCTCGCCAGGAAGGAGCAGAAGCAGAAGTATAATAAGAATGGCCCGATTCATAGTGTCCTCTATCTGATGGCTACAGTGAAAAAGAGTGAGATTGAGCAACTTCAATGGCGAGTTGGGAACGTGCCTCGGCATCAGGCGATATGCCACGGGTGCGACACCAATCCGGGAAAGTTGCAAGATCGATAAATACTTTTATCACCTGGTCTCCGGCGGCTTCAACTTCCTGCCGCTTGGCCTCGGCACGCTCGTGCCAGGATTGCCAGGTTGGAGGCAGCAGATGGCTGTCGGAGAAAAACTCCAGCAGAGCCGGGTATTCCTCTTCACGATACCACACCATTGCCTGGATGGCGGGAGGCTGCGCACTTGTGCCTGTTTCCTGGCTGCGAAGTGCTTTGACTGTTTTTGACGAACCTGTGAAGGCCTTTTTCTTTGCCATGAAATTACTCCTGGTGAATATCCTTTAGGGTTTTTTTTACAGCACAAGCACAACAAAATATCTCAGAGGACCAAAGATGTAAAGAGGGGGGGCGAAAAGAGCCTGCCTGCCCGGTGTTACGGGGCCGCGGAAAAAAGAGAAACGGATGACAGTCTGCCTGAGAGTCTGCAC
>JBFHIO010000121.1:0-5820 GCA_041596435.1 Desulforhopalus sp.
GATATCATCTCCGATGTGATGTGTCCGTGGTGTATCGTCGGGTATAAAAGACTCGAAACGGCCATTGACGAGCTGGGATTACAGGAGAAGGTGCAGATTGAATGGCACCCCTTTGAGCTCAACCCGAATGAGACGAAAGAAGGTGAAGACTCCCGCAAGCACATGGAGCAGAAATATGCCATGACACCGAAAGAGAGCAAAGACTTTCAAACGCAGATAACGTCCCTTGCACAAGAGGTCGGCTTCACTTTTGATTTCGACAAATGCACCCGTATAGTCAACTCCCGTGACTGCCATATTCTGCTGCAATTCGCCAGGGAATATAACAGGCAGACGGAACTGAAGATACGACTTTTTACGGCCCATTTTACCGAAGGAAAAAATGTCGCCAACCGTGAACAACTTTTAAAAGAGGTGGAAGCTGTCGGCCTCGATGTTGAAGAAGCGTATGCGCGGCTCAATGATAATTCTGCCGTTGAGCAACTGAGAGAAGAGGAACGTCACTGGCAGCAGACAGGAGGAATTACTGCTGTGCCAACCATGATCTTTAACGGGTTCACCCGACTGATTGGGGCACAGCCTGTTGATGATTACAAAAAGCTGTTGAAAAAACTGACCGCACAGAAGCAGACACCTGAAAACCTGCCAGAACGGTGAAAAATCTGCCGTTCCGGTAGACAAAGATGCAAAAACCTTCTCCCTGTCGCCAGGAAACAGTCTCCACCAGAAGATTTCTTTCCTGCTCTGCAGCGTCCATTAGAGTTAAAAGGTTTCCCCTTTAAAAGATAAGCCTTGAGAATGAGTAAATTCCACTTCTGAGAGCTAACTTATGGAACTATCTTTGTTTTTTTCATTCTCCCGTTGACAATAGATCCATAAGCAGTATATTCTCTTTCCCTTATACGTAAGCATCTAAAAAGAGTTAGGCCTCGTCGGAAAGTTCGCCTGCTCGGCCCCCTCGGCTTTGGAAAAAGCCGCAGAGACACTCAGACATTGTTCTGTACTCTCTGGAGTACCAAGCCTGCACATTTTACCGTAGTGGATTGGCTACATCCATGTATGCGGACTTGCGGCAATGGAATTACCTATATGGCAAAGCCACAGAGTCTCTCAGTATCAAAGCAAGTTCCCTTCCCGACAGAACTGCATCAGCAGGTTGTCCTTAACCGGGAAGAAAAGTTTGCTGTGCAATACCAAAAATGGAAACCGTAATATATCTGCGTTAAAAAGAAACAGTGAGTCACCTCTTACCGAAACTCATTGAGAATTCTTCTCTTTTCCAGTCAAAAATGGGGAAAGAGTCTATGGAGAAACCTGCAGAATGGGAAAATATAATGATTATTGATTATGACGTACAGATTATAAAGGAAAGTGGACGACCGGCTTTTGTGGTTGTTCCCTACGCAAAATGGATTCAAATCAGTGGCGACAATGACGCTGGCGGAACCTATATTCCTTCTGAAGTGCGAATCATGCATGCCAAAACCGGTCTCTCGCTGATCGCATCCTGGCGCAGGCACCTGAAAATCACTCAGCGAGAACTGGCTGAAAAGCTCGGCATGACCCAGCCTGCCATCGCCCAGATTGAAAAAGCGAGGACCAGGAACAGACCCGAAACTCTTGAGAAGATAGCCCGCGCACTGAATATTGAAGTGGAACAGCTCACCGTCACCTTTCCGCACTCCTCTTGAAAGAAACAGCCCCCCTCTGCAGAATACAAAAAATATGCAGAACGGGGGCTTAATGCCTGACAATCTTTTTTACCATCCTTTTTTCTTCCCCCATTTACCAGAAGCGCAGTGAATACCCTCCGCCGGCGTGTTCCACCAAACATCCCCTTCACTCAATTGTTTTTCCCTTTCTCCCCCCCCATAAATGATCAGTCACTGAGTTCGACAAAGTTACCAGAGAGCAAAAGGACTCGGCCATCTCTCTTTATATTGAATTTGACGGATATTCACTGAAGAAATCCCCAGCTTCATTGCACAATTCAAGCTCTGATATGGGCGCATCTGTAGAACAGTTTACAGAAATATTGTATAGGGAACCCTATAGAAAAGAGCCGCTTCCGAACTTCAAGAACGACCCTTTTGCAGAATCTCATATAAATTTGTCATCCCCCCTCGGCAGCAGAAACGCAGAACTGCTACAAACTTCTGCCCGCCGTCTCTCTTTCTTCCGACCTGTCTGTGCGCCGAGGCAGTTTCACATGAAAAACCGCGCCACCCTTTTCGCCGTCACCCACCCAGATAAGACCGTTGTGGCTATGTACAACCTTCCGCACAAAGTTCAGGCCGAGACCAAAACCACTCCCATGAGTCTCTGCTTCTCCCCGGGTAAACTTTTCAAAGATCCTCTCTTTCTCAACGTCAGCAACACCCTTTCCCTCATCGGCAACAATCAGCTCAAAGATATCTTCAAACTCAAAAAGCTCAACATGCACAGTTGTACCGTTCGGACTGAATTTTATGGCATTATCAAGGAGATTGATAACCACCTGAGTCATCAGAGCCTCATCACCGAGAAGCGGAGAGACTTTACCTGGAAAGCGGGTTGTAATTGTAATATCCTTTGCCATGGCCGACCCCTGAGCCACAGCGATGCCGTCGTTTACCACATCAAGCAAATTGAAGGGAAAGTTGTTGACGGTATATTTCCCGTTTTCGATCCGGGCAATATCAAGAAAATCCTCAATCATCCGCGCAAGGCGTTTCGCCTGCCGCGAGACCTCTATCGCATACCCTTTTTCTACCCCCTCGACGCTTTCTGCCAGCATCTCGCCATACCCCATAATGGTTGTGAGAGGCAGCTTCAGTTCATGGGACACGATATTCATAACCTCGCCCTTAAGGCGTTCAAGCTCTCGAATTTCTGTTACATCGGTAAAACTGGCAATAATCCCTTCCAGACCCAGGGCAGCATCATCCACCTCATGATACACCACTCGCAGATAGATTCGGTGGCCACTGCCCCGCAGCACAATATCCTGCACACTCTCCCCATCAGAAAAAGGCAGCCTGTTCAACATCTTCCGTTGGTGAATCTCTGGATCAACATTGCCCTGCTGCGCTCCAGGTTCCTCTATCATATTGTTTGCCAGCAGATGGTGGAACGCCTCAAGATCCGGCGGGGTACTGCTGCCCTCCCGCAACATCTCCCATAATTTCAGAAAGCGTGCATTCGCGATCACCACCTTGCCGCTCTCTTTGGTCCAGAAAACCATCGGCGGCGCTTCAGTACTGAGCAGATGCCGTACAAAACTGTTCTGCAGACTGAGAGCATGAATACACTGCTGCAGCCTGTTCGTGTAGCGGTCGAGACCAATCCCTCCAAGTATTCCAGAGATCCTCCGTTCCTTCAGCCCCATGTGCTGCAGTCGATCTGTAAGCGCTCCGGGCACCGGGACCACCTCAAGAAAGGTTTTCACGCCTTCCTCAAGCTGAATATTCAAGCCCTGCACCTCATGAAAAACCCTTCTCGTAATCGTCATCCACAACATGCCAAGATGCAGGATATAACCGAAAACAAGAATAAATACAGGCACCACAGGATCAAAAAAGATGTCTTTATGAAAGAGGCTCAGTGACAAAATTCCTACGCCCCCGATACAGCCGAGATTAAGCAGGAAGTTCTTCAGCTCACTCTTTCGCGGCCAGATAAAGGCCAGCACAAGAAGAAGGATGCCTCCCCCCAGCCAGGTGTACGTATTCGAGGATTTAAGAAAAGAAGAGTCCAGCAAATTATTGAGGATGGTCGCCTGAATCTCAACCCCCGGGACCGGGTAATGCCTGCTGAACGGGATATTGTGCGCATCCCCAAGAGCAAGAGCACGTGAACCGACAAAGACATAGCGATCCGCAAAGAAATCGAGAGGGAAATCTCCGTGAAGGACGTCATAAAAGGAAAGATAGAGAAAGGTAAACTCCGGCCCGTAGAAATTAATAAGGCGTCGTTTATGGGGGGCCATCACATCTTCTGGTTTCATCCCCGCCATGACAAAAGCCAGCGAAGAGAACTTATTTTTTACAGGTTCAACCTGACGCACGATACCATCCCTGCCCAGCTCGGTTTCCACATGACCAAGGCGTATCCACGGATTTTTCGAGACATCGGGGGCAAGAAGCAGGCCGCGATAATCAGAAGCAACAGCCATCACAGCCGGAACCCCCTTCTTTTTAAGCAATGTCATATCAGAGTCGCCAGCGGTAAAGAGAAGGTCAAACCCCACCACTCTGGCCTGTATCAGACGCTCCAGCACTTTTGCATGAAGCTGACGCGGAAAGGGCCACGGTCCGATCTTTTCAATGGATTCTTCATCTATACCGATGATAATAATCGACTGGCTGGTCGGCAAAGGACCGCGAAGATTAAACAACAGCGAGAGGGACTGCTCCGCAGTACGGGAAAAAAAACTCGTTTGTGCCAGGACAGCACAAACGAGCAACGTACAAAAAAGAAGAACAAATCTGCTTTTCAAATGCACAAAGATATCCTCATATTCAACTCAGCAATAGAAGTTTGTGTATAGGTTTCCTTGATCACTTGACTACTTTCAGCTCTTCTTTTTTTTACAAAAGAAATATACGCACAGTGTAATTAAACCTGAGAACAAGCATTAACGCCAGATAACACGTTTATTTCTGTTGTTTCTGATTTTCTCAGTCTCTTTTGAACAACATACAGACTTATGTGTAGTGTTGAATACTAACAATCTTCATTAATTTTCTTAACTATCATTGGGAGATCACCTTCTACAGTTTCAATAAAATCAGAGGAATTATATTCTTCAAGGTTAAAGACCCCCGTATAATCATATTTTTTATTCAGCATTAGTTTAAGAGTCGCGACAACAGGCATTGCAGTTGTGTATGCGACACCCTGTGTTCCGTAATCTTTATAAGCAGCCTGATGATCAGTAACATTATATAGCCAAAATGACGCGGGATCTCCTTGAGCATTCCGTCCATAAACCTGGCAACCGATATTCGTCTTCCCTGTATAGTTTGCTCCTAAAGAATCAGGATTAGGTAAAACTCGTTTCAAAAATTCAATTGGACTTATTTTAAAATCCCCAAAGTCAATTTTTTCTATGCTTGTCATTCCAATAGAGGTAAGCACTCGAAGATAATTTAAATATGACTCGCTAAAACTCATATAAAACATAATATTAGGGATATTCAAATTCTTACTTAGACTTTCGATCTCCTCATGATAAATCATATACATATCCATCATTCCGAGTTCTGGCATATTAATTTTTTTACATTCAGCATTCAGAACATTATCTGTTTTAATTAATTCTCCGTTGCCTATATATCCGCCGTCATTAAGAAGCTCTCTAATATTAATTTCGGGGTTAAAATTCGGACAAAATGGTGTTCCGTTATCACCTCCGTTAGCATCCAGGATGTATACGGTATCTATTTCTTCAAGTAAATACTGGCTTGCATATTTAATATAAACATTAGTCATCCCAGGATCAAATCCACAACCCAAAATGGCCTGAAGACCCTTTTCCTCGAAAGCATCCTTAAATTCCCACTGTTCTTTATAACCAAACCCGAGAGAGTCTCTACTTTCAAAACACGCTGTATCGATGTAGTGACACGAGTTGATAAGGCAGGCTTTCATAATATCAAGATCATGGTAAGGCAATGCCAGATTTATAACGATATCAGGCGATTCATTTCGCAGCAGCGTATTAACACTTTCAAAGCTGTCAAGATCCACATGCTTGAGAGGTACACCTAATTCGTTGGCAATACCCAAGCTGCGTTTTGTATGAGCAGCAAGAACAAGTTCAACATCCATTTTATCAGC
>JBFHIO010000122.1:0-5814 GCA_041596435.1 Desulforhopalus sp.
GAACTCTACCCCTGCGGTTCCATTCTTTTCGATTCGAGCACTGCGTATAATAATATGCCCTTCGACCCCGGCCATGGCATCTATGGCATTGGTACAAAGATTTATGATTACCTGCTTGAGCTGTGATTCATCGCCGTGGATGTTCGGCAGTGTCTCGTCGAGCTCCAGTTCCAGCTGGATAGAGCCCTGATCTTCAAGATGATTTTTGAGAATGAAGAGGGTATCCCTTATACAGCGGTTGATATCGGTTGAGCTGCGCCGTGCCGCCACCGGGCGGCTGAAGCTGAGCAGGTTGCGCACAATATTGCGGCAGCGGGAGCATTCGCTGAGGATGGTGTCGGTGTATTCATGAAAGTCGGCCAGAACCTCTTCTTCCCCTTCAATTTTCCCCATACGTCGCTTAAGTCCCTCGGCAAAGCCCTGGATGGCGGCGAGGGGGTTGTTTATCTCATGGGCAACTCCCGCGGCCAGCACACCAACGGTGGCCATCTTTTCAGCCTCGGTATATTTTGCCTGAAGTTGTTTGTCGCGGGTGACATCGCGGTAAAATATCTGCACCCTGCGAGTTCCGCCGAGCACCAGCGGGGTCGCGATAATGTCAAAGTGGCGGAAGGTTCCATCAATCTCGTGGATCCGGCTGCTGTGCACCGTGCTGTCGGTGTGGAGGGCCGTGACCGCAGGGCAGTCTTCACAGGGGCCATCGGCATTACCAAAGATCTGATAGCAGTGCCAGCCTTCCCGCTGTCCCTCTATCTCCGGGAACTGGCTGAAGAAGACTCGATTGGCCCGGATAATTTCCAGCCGGTCGTTGAGCACCAGCATAATGTCAGTGAGTCCATCAAGAATGGTCTGGATCTCGGCGCGGCTCTGCTGCAGCTGGTCGTTGATGATTTCAAGACGGTGCATATTCATCTGCAGGGCCTCGTAGTGACCAATCTTGCCGTGGTCGAGGCCGATGAGGTCTTCAAGGGAGGCGATTTTGCGCATTACCAGACCTCCTCGCAAACGGTCAACAGTTCGTGCGCGGAAGTGGGACGCGGATTGGTGAGAGTGCAGGCGTCATTAACCGCCATCTGGCACACTTCCTTGAGCAGATTGCGTTTTTCCGGGGGAACTTCATCACGCAGTCGAGTGCTGACTCCGAGGGTCCCGAAAAACTCTTCCAGTCGGGCAATGCCCGCAAGTGCGGTCTCCCGATCATTGCCTTGCCGGCGGTTAAGGATTACCTCGCCGAGACGGGCCAGTTTCTTCTCTGCAAAATCCAGATTATAGCGCATGAATGCCGGCAGCAGGATGGGATGCACTACTCCGTGGGGCATGTCGAAATGTCCCCCGAGGGAGTGGGCAAGGGCGTGCTCTGAACCGAGGCTGGCATTGGAGAAGGCTATCCCGGCGGAGAGTGAGGCCAGGCTCAGCTCCTCCATTGCATCAAAGGATTTATTCTCAGCGGCCTGCGGCAGGGCGGCAAGAATTTTGTCCACGGCCCGCAGAGAGTGCAGTTCAGTAAGAGGTGAAGAGATAATGGAGAGGTAGGCTTCTACGGCGTGGGCTATGGCATCTACTGCTGAATAAATAATCTGTGTACGGCTTATTGTGCTGAGCAGCAGGGGGTCGATGATGGAAATGTTGGGAATCAGTGTGCGGGAGATAATCGCCATCTTTACCTGTCTCTCTACACTGGTGACAATACAGAACTGAGAAACATCCGACCCTGAGCCTGCAGTTGTGGTGATAAACAGCATTGGCGGCAGGGGGTTATGCACCTGGTTGGCCCCCTCGTAGTCGCTGATTTTCCCGCCGTTAGAAGCGATGATAGCGATACCCTTGGCGGTATCCAGAGTGGATCCTCCGCCGATGGCAAGGATGACATCTGCCTTTTGCTCGCGATAGAAACGGGCGCCCTCTTCAATCTGGAAGTCCCGGGGGTTGGAGGAGACATTGGAGTAATATGCCTGTTCGATACCTTCTGCTGAGAGCATTTTTCGCAATTTTTCCACCCAGCCTGCCTGTTCAATACCCTCTTCACTGACCAGCAATATCCGGCGCGCTCCGAGACGTTGAGCACATGGTGCTACATGGCGGAGACTGCCGCGGCCGAAGATGATTTCAGGAATAGCGAATTTCGTAATATCCATAGTATCCACAAAGTTGTTTTTATTAGAAAAAGAAAAATATACCGTATCGTGAAAAAGTGAAGGCGACAACCAGGATTTTCTTACACGCTTTTTACGAAGGGGGAAAATATTCTCAGGGCTGAGTGGCAGGTCTTGATGGAAATTCCAAATCTCTGCTTCTATACAACACATGGGTTCCTTGAATAATCTTGTGTTTTGTTCATATTCGAGGCACAGGAGAAAATTTACCGCAGGTATATAGCTGATATTCTGAGGATAAATTTTTTACTGTAACGAAGAAGATGGGCGAAAAACTGATTATTCAAGGTTCCCACATGTCCCGCCGCTCCTATTATATCACGCTGTTTTCATTCAGGGGAAAGGAATAGAGGTTGCGTGGAGATCTTCCTTGTCCCATTGGTCTTAAGCGGAGGGTTGTGTTGAGATGTCCGTGGGAACATGCGGCAGAATTGAGGCCATTTTCAACAGCAGGTCTGGTTTACTCCATCAATTACAGAGGCAAAGAAAAAGTGGAAACTCAATGAATTATAGAATTTCCTGCGGTATGTTTATGTGACAGTTTTCTCTTAAAGATAAACCTCAACCTCAGGAGCAATGCTATGAAATCTATTCTGCTGCAGAAACAATGGAACTGGCTGCTTTCCGGGCTTATGCTCGGGATCAGCTTTCTGCTTGCCGTGGTGCTGGTGAAGCCAATCGGTGTTTCAACCCAGTATCCCATTCTTGATGGAATTATCTGGGAGCAGGTTCAGCCCGGTCTGGTAACTGAGAATGCGGAGAATAAGAGCGGTTATGGCAGTTCAAACGCCTACCTCAATGAAAACGGCGGAAAATATGCTGCGGCCATTGCTAAACCACTGAACTACGGACTGGTCTTTGTTCTGGCGATGATCCTGGGAGGCTTTGTCGCCCGGGTCATGCAACGCCGTGGACAACCTGAACTTTATACCCCCTCAATAGTGAGCGCGGAGCTGAATTCCATGCGGCTGAAACGGTTGCAGCGCGTTTTCGTCGGCGGGTTCCTGGCCCTTCTCGGTGCCCGGCTGGCCGGGGGCTGCACCAGTGGGCACATGATGAGCGGCATGATGCAGACCTCTCTCAGTGGTTTTCTCTTTGCTGCTGCAGCTTTCGCCGCCGCTATTCCAATGGCGCTTCACCTTTATGGAAGGGAGGAATAATCATGCAGATTGCACTGGCTGTACTTCTTGGTTTTCTTTTTGGCTTCACTCTGCAGAAGGTGGGAGCGGCCAACCCGGTGAAGATTATTGATATGCTGCGCTTTCGTGACCTGCACCTGATGAAGGCTATCCTTTTCGGCATCGGTTTTGCCATGATCGGTCTCTTTGTGCTGCTTCATTTCGGGGTGCTGAATGTGGCTTCGCACCTCAGTGTCAAATCGGCCTATACGGGTGTGATTGTCGGTGGACTGCTGCTTGGCGCAGGCTGGGGAATGGCGGGATTCTGCCCGGGAACAGGTCTCGTCGGGCTTGGCGCGGGGCGTCGGGACGCCTGGGTCTTCCTCATCGGAGGGTTGCTTGGTGCTTTCCTCTATACGCTTATTTATGGCTGGATTAAAGGCAGCTTTCTCTTTGCCAGTATCGGCGGGAAAAGTACCCTTGCTGTGACAGGTAACGACGCCTTTCCGGCGCTCTTTCCCCAAATATCCGGTCTTGTTCTCGGCTGCGGGATTGGCGCCGGGTTTATCATTGTCTCTCTCGTCCTGCCTTTGTTGAAAAAACGCCGTGTGCAGGCCGGTGTGGAGGAGAGTGTGGCACAGGACAGGACGGAGGATACTCCTGCCGGGTAAGCTCCTGCTGTAGAATCTTTTTCTGGAAGAAAACACAAAAAGAGGCTGTCCCGATGGGAACAGCCTCTTTTTTTCGTAATACGTTACTGGAAGAGTTATACCATGCAATCCGGGGTCGCAACCCTTTGCCCGGCTATGCGGGTATTGCGCTCAAGCATCTCCTGGACTTCAATGCACAGCGTCGCGGCAGGTTGTACGGTGAGGCGGCGCAGACCAATTTCTTCCCCGGTGAGGATGCAGTAGCCGTAGTCTCCTGAATCCATACGGGCAAGTGCCGCATCAATCATGGAGAGATTTTCCTGCTGCCGTTCCATATTACCAGTATCCATATTGAAACGAATATAACTGGTGGCCAGATCAAGGATGTCAGCACTTCTGCGGTGGTCATCCTGCATGCCGCTTCTGGTTGTGTTGGCCATGGTAACAATCTCTTTACGGCACTGGAGCAGACGTTCGCGGAAATATTCACGCTGACGGTCGTTCATGTAATCTTCATCTTCCATTGGAAGATACTGCTGAAATACATTCATTTTACCCTCCATTCTGTTCGTGGTTGACTGTCTGTGCAGCACTCTCATCTCCATACAACACAGAGATAAATACTCGGTGGATGTCAGGGAACTGTTAGAATACAGTGAAGATCTCTTTCAGGAAAAAGATGACGTTGAACTTCTCTCCTGGCAGGAGAGCGCTGAAGGTGCCGGCGGTGAGTTTGAGGGATGCTCCACCAGTGCTGACAAGGGAAGAATTTAAGGATGGATAGCCCTTGTTTTTACGAGAAATATTCTGCATTATGCTCTGTGAAAGCGAAAAGTATTGAATCAGACAGGAGATTGATCAGGTGATGGCCGCAGCTGATAACGACAGAGATATTTCACTGGTACTTGGCAGTGGTGGAGCGAGAGGGCTGGCGCATATTGGCGTTATTCACTGGCTTGAAGAGCACGGCTTCCGTATCCGGGCAATCTCCGGCTCTTCCATGGGCGCGCTGGTCGGCGGGATATATGCTGCCGGCAAGCTTGATGAGTATGAGCTGTGGGTGCGCGGAATGGATAAGCTCGGTATTGCGAGAATGCTTGATTTCTCGTGGCAATCCTCTGGTATTTTCAAGGGACGCCGCATTATCTCCATGCTGCGCAGGATGGTGGGGGATATCAATATTGAGGATCTGCCCATTGCTTTCACTGCTGTGGCCACGGATATCACCCTGCAAAAAGAGGTCTGGCTGGCGAAGGGCAGTTTGTTTGATGCCATCCGGGCCTCCATCTCCATTCCCCTTTTTCTCACACCGGTTGAGCTGGAGGGGCGACTGTTGGTGGATGGCGGGATAATTAATCCGATTCCCATCGCGCCTGCCTTTAAAGAGCAGGAGTGCCGTATCGTGGCAGTGAACCTCTCTGGCAGTAATCCACCGCTTGTGGTGAAAAGAGAGGAGCTGCCGAAGGTAAGGGAGAAACTTCACGGTCTGGAGAAGTATCTCGGGAAGTGGCAGTTGAGTCTCCCGAGCTTTTCGGAAAGGGATAACTTTAGAATTGAGGCTTTCCAGGTGACGATCCGCGCCTTTGAGACCATGCAGAATTGCATTTCCCGACAAAAAATGGCGGTTTATCCTCCTGACTTTACGATAAACATTTCAAGACATCAATGTTCTCTCCTAGAATTCCACCGAGCTGATGAGCTTATCGAAGTGGGCTGGCGGGAGGCCGAGAAGGCACTGGGGACAGCGGGCTGACAGAGATTCTGTTCTGTTTATCTTGCGAACGCGTTCATACGGCTGCCTGCAGAAATTGCGCTTGAGCCAGAAAGAATCTGGACGCGATCGGTGTTGAAATGACCACTGCTGGTATGCCCCCGACGTACTGAGCAGCACTC
>JBFHIO010000123.1:0-5759 GCA_041596435.1 Desulforhopalus sp.
ACACTCTGAAACTGGTTTTGATCCAGAGTCAGGGTCGGCAGATCGTCTGCGCCATGAAAAGACAGATTGATATCCTGTATAAGGGCCTGATTTTTCATCAACTCCAGGCTGTCTTCAATAAGTTTATTGATCTCTGTCGATTCAGTTTTAATCACTGTCTGCCTGGAGAAATCAAGCAGGCTTTTAACAATTTTCCTTACCCGTTCGGTCTGGGTTTTGACAATTTCCAGATCTGATCGAACCTCATCCGACAGGTCTTTTCTCCTTAAAATCAAGTGGGTAAATGTTAAAACGGCGGTGAGAGGGTTGTTGATCTCGTGAGCGACCCCCGCAGCCAGTTTTCCAACACTGGCCTGCTTTTCCGATTGGAGGAGACGGGTTTCGTCTTCGACCTTATGACGTTTTTCTTTTTCTTTTAGAGCTGCGGCCATTATGAGAAATTTTTTCTGCAGGCGACCAATATCGTCTCTGGATATTGGCCCGATATCCGGAGAAAGATTACCGTTTGAAATCTCTACACTGGCTTGAATTAAATGAGTTACCGGCTGCATTATTCTGCCGGTAAACAGCCAGCCCAGGAAAATAGCAATCATAACCCCGGCCAGGGTGATACTGGTAAAAATCATGATGGCATTTGTCCGAATATCTGAGTACGGAGCTTCCAGTACCCCGACGTAAAGCATGCCCACCCTCTGCCCCAGGATATCACGTATCGGTTCATAAGCCGTGATATACCAGTCGTTGAGCACCCTGGCCCGGTTGGTCCATTTTTCCCCTTTTCCAAGAACATGCAGGGACACTTCCGAAGATGCAAGGGTCCCCAGCGCTCTTTTCCCCAAAGGGTTTTTCACACTGGTTGCGATTCTAAGATCGTTGTAGAAGATAGTGGCGGTTCCCACGTTACGACCTTTGTAGATTTCATTTTTAAAAACTGTTTCCCCGATTTTATCTACAATATCTGTATCTTTGTTGAGAAGAAAACCGCCATAAAGTACGCCCTTGAATGTGTCATCCTCAAAGATTGGGACCGCCACACCAATTGTCATTGCAGCTATTTCTAAATTTTTCGAGTCACTTTTCACTTTTAGGCCAACATCTGCCCGGTCAACCAGCGAAGGGTCTTCAAAAAGTAATTGTTCCGCATTTAAAACAACGGTTCCGGCTATGGGCTGCTGGTTATCAAGTACGCTGGTTACGAGAGGATTTTTACTTGGTATGCCGGTGGTATTTGCGGGATCTTGTCTGTATTGATGAATGATCTGTCCGCGTGTATTGGTCATTCCGACAAAATCGAGTTTGAGTCGTCTGGCCAGCTGGTTGATGACTTTAGTGGCAGGTAAAGTATCGGTGGAGGATGATGTTTCAGGATACTCAGGTATGGAGGCGGTAAGTTCCAGTGCGAGGCGAATCGCACTGATTCGGTCATTGTATATAACTCTTGCAACATTGAGATCCTGCCGGATTCGATTATTAGCCTCATCGATTACAGAGCGGTACATCATATTTCCGCCGACCAGGATCGAAATAAGGAAAACAAATAGAGAAACGGCAATAAGACTGGTGATCAGTTTGAATCTGATGGAATGGATTTTTTCTAGATGAAACGGCATAGTACTCTTCTTATTCTTCAAGGAATGTTATTTCCTGTAACGGATTCCGAGTGTTTCCAACGACTCTTCCCGACCACCGATTAACTGCCTTCTCTCTGGAGTGCCTCTCTCTCTGTTCGAAGAATTCTATACTACACTCAGACTGCCTGATGTCCCGTTTATTTTTTTCAAAGACAGATATGGTGGGGTGCGTTTAAGAAAAGTATTCGTAATGGTCAAGGCATGCTGTATATACTGCCATGCGTAGTGCAAACTCTCGACAAATAATTCTGTCCCTTTTCAACTGCTCTTTTCCTCAACGACAACCTCTCCCTCCAAGACGCTTTCCTGTCAAAATGAAAAAAAAGGAATGCCTCGTTGTGTAATCCAGGATAGAATGCCAGCTTTAAAAAAGAATGAGAATATGCTGAATATACTGAGAATTGCGGTTGTTACGGAAATGATCCTCTCCATCACTTCCTGTGCCGCCCACATAGATTCACCTGTTTTGAAGGACCCGAACGAGATGCCGCCTGCGGCCGCTTTCACCGCCTGTGAGGGCCACAGGGAAGGTGATCTCGTGACCATCGACGGTCTCAGTGGTGCTGTCATCACCGCGACCTGCAAAATTATTGAAGGACGCCTTGTTGCGGTTCCCGAAGGCTTCAAGGCAGAATAAGCAACCTCAACTGCACAATAACTGCCCTGCTCTCTAAATGGTAAGACAGGAATTCTGCTCCCGTTTCCGTCCTGCCCTCAGGACCTTCAAACTGCCGGGAGGATCCCATGGTAATTAAAAAGATCTCCGGCTGTATCGGCTGCGGTGAGTGTGTTTCAAGCTGCCCCATGGACGTATTACGCATCGGTGACCACGGCAAGGCAGAAATTCGCTGGCCGGAAGAGTGTCAGCTCTGTCACCTCTGCCGCATGTACTGCCCGGTGGACGCTATCACCATAGACCCGGAGAAGTCCATCCCGGTCATCATCTCGTGGGGATAAAATGCCTCAAACTCCTCCCGAACTCACTATCAACAGCTTTTTCCTTCGCGCTACCGCCGTCTTCGCCGGCTTTCCAGTACTGTTCCTGCTGATCGCAGGTGTTTTCAGCGGACGCAACGCCTACCTTGAAATTTTTTCGGTAATCACTATCGCTGCATGGTGCCTTGTCCCGGGACAGTTTTACTGGTTCCCAGGCAACCGTTTCCTGTCGCTGCACCTGCGCGGCTGGATGCTCGGCCAATACCATATGATTATCGGCACATCTCTTGTCCTGCTTCTCTGCAGTCACCCCTTTCTGCTGGTACTCCCCAAACTCTTTGAATACGGAATCTCTCCCCGCGAAGCATTCTTCACCATGATTTCCACCCCCCATCCCGGAGTGATTTCAGGAATTATCAGCTGGCTGCTGCTCGCTGTCCTCGGAGTAACCGCCTGGTGCAGAAATTTCCTGCCGCTGGGCTACAAAGCATGGCTGCGGATGCATGGAATCCTTGCCTCTCTCGTGCTGATCTTCGGGTTGCATCACGTTCTTCTCCTCGGCCGTCACATCACCCCCTTTATCGCCGTAATCTTCATCCTCTTCACCCTTGCGGCGACAGTAATGATGGTGCGCCGCTGGGTTAACCGCATTCGCCATGTAAAACCCGCCAGCCTGCTGTCACCACAGGGAGATACAGGCAGACTCGAAAAGCAGGAACATCGATCTGAAAAAGAAGGAGGCGAAAAATGAGTTCTGAGATAGAGAGCACCCGTCGCCAGTTTCTTGCCGGAGCCATTGGGATGGCCGCCCTTGGAGGTCTCAGCTTTAGTGGAACAGCCGATGCGGGGGAGCACGTTCAGGAGAACTCCCCGCAAATTGATCCTGACAGCCTCTCAACGAAAGAACATGCCACAGATGTACTTGTCATCGGCGGCGGCATGGCCGGTTTTTTTGCGGCGGTAAAGGCTTCAGACCAGGGCGCAAAAGTGATCCTCACCGCCAAAGGACGCCTCGGGGCCTCTGGCCAGACCCCATGGGCCCGGGATATTTTTGCCTACTATCCCGCCCGCGAAGGAATGTCGCTGAAAGAGTGGATCAAGGCAATCAACATCGCCAGCCACCGCACCAGTAATCCCAAATTCACCCGTCAGCTCGCCAATCACAGCCTTGCCAGAGTCAATGACCTCAAGAAGTGGGGCTTCTTCGATTCACCCCTCTACAGCCGATGCTTTCACCATCAACTCAAGAAACGGAAAGTAGAGACCTGCGAACGGATAATGATCACCCACCTGATCAAAGAACGGGGCCGCGTTATCGGAGCGGGGGGCTTCGCTCTTGATGATGGAACCATTCACTTTTTCTCCGCAAAAACGGTGGTGCTCGCCACCGGCGCCGGAGCTTTTAAACCCGCCGGACTGCCGGTCTGCGACCTCACCAGTGACGGTGCCATGATGGCCTGGCGTATCGGCGCACGAATCACCGGCAAGGAGTGGAACGACACCACCACCGGTCTGCTCAATGCCCCCGGCGCCACGTGGCAGCGCTGGCGCAAAGATCTTGCCCGCAAGCCGCAGGTCTGCGGCACACTTGTAGAGCCCACAGGTCAGCTCGCACTTAACTATGAAGTGTGGAAAGAGGGCGCCATTCTCCCCGGTCTGCCAGGCGCGGACCAGGAGCAAGAGGTCAAACAGTTCCCCCGGGGACCAGCCGTCTATCCGGCCACTGCCAGTGAGCCGGCAAAAACGAAACCCGGGCAGAAACCAAAGGTACATCACGCTGCCCTCTCCACCCCCTTCTTTGCGGAGGGCCCGCCCTCCGGAGGTGCCGGGGCAGGACTTGCCCCACACAATTCTGAAGGGCTTGCCCCGGTTGATCTCAATGGTCTGTCCACTCTTCCTGGCCTCTATGCCGCTGGCGATGCCCTCGGGTCCTGCGTTACCGGAGCAATGGAGCTGCAGCAGGGAGCATCCCTCTCCGCCGCCGCCGTGCAGGGTGCAATTGCCGGCACCGCAGCCGCGCGGGTTGCTCTTCGGCGGAAAACCCTGACTGCCATCCCCCCTGATCAAAAGATCGCCATCAGTAAAGAGATTCTCGCACCGCTGAAACGCAGCCGTGGCTTCAGCCCCCGCTGGGTCACCCAGACTCTGCAGGGAATTATCATTCCCAATTTCATCCTTTATATCAAAAAAGAGAGGATGCTGGAGGCCGCGCTCGCCTATGTGGAAGAGTTGCGTGACAATCACCAGCCGCTGCTCATTGCCCGCAATCTCCACGAACTGCGCCTCGCCCACGAAACCGCCAACATGATCCTCAACGCCGAGATGAAGCTGCGCGCCTCCATCCTTCGTCGCGAGAGCCGCTGCACCCACTACCGCGTCGACTATCCGCGAAGCAATGATCGAGACTGGGATTGCTGGATAAACATTTTTCAAACCGATGACGGTGCCATGGGGCTGGAGATTCAGCCCTTCAACGAAGGACCGGCCACCTGAAACAGGAGAATGAAATGGAAAAAAGTGAAATCTACGAGAACTATTGGGATATAAAGCTGGAGAAAGTGAAAAAGGCACTGGAGAAAAACAACTTCACGGTCTTTATTGCCAGCGATGCAAAAGCCGCCGGAGCGCTGATCATGCAGGAAATCGTCCCGCAGATTGAGGGCCTCAAGATTGCCAGTTTCGGGGACTCCATGACTTTGCGTGCCACCGGTGTTCTTGAAACTGTAAAACAATTGGATGGAGTGGAATTTATCGACCCTTTCCCCAAAGGTGCACCCAGGGAAGAGAAGGTTGCACTGCGCCGCCGGGCCCTGCTCACTGACCTTTTTTTCACCGGCAGCAATGCCCTCACCGAAGACGGAAAACTGGTCAACCTCGACATGGACGGCAACCGTATCGGCGGCATCGTCTACGGCCCGCGCAACGTTATTCTGACCATCGGGCGCAACAAGATCGTCCCCGATGTAGAACGGGCAATGGCCCGAATTAAAGAGGTAGCCGCCCCGCTCAACGCCATCCGCCACGACTATATGAAAACCCCCTGCCAGAAAACCGGTGAGTGCATGGACTGCAGAAGCCCTGACCGTATCTGCAACCAGTGGCTTATTACCGAAAAGTGTTACCCCGCCGGGCGTATCCGTGTGGTGTTGATAAACGGGGAAGCAGGACTGTAACACCAAAAATATCGGGCAC
>JBFHIO010000124.1:0-5735 GCA_041596435.1 Desulforhopalus sp.
CCGAGAAAATCATCTTCAACGAAATCACCACCGGTGCTGGCAATGATATTGAACGCGCCACTGGCCTGGCCCGCAAGATGGTTTGCGAATGGGGTATGAGTGAGGAGCTTGGACCTCTGACCTACGGCAAGAAGGAAGAGCAGATTTTTCTCGGTCGTGAGATCAACCAGTCGCGAGATTTCTCCGAAGATACTGCCCGGCAGATTGATACCGCTGTTCGTCGCATAATCAACGAAGCAATTGACACCACTGAGAAAATTCTCAGTGAAAACAGGGATATCCTGGAGAAGATGGCAGAGGAACTGCTGGATAAAGAGACCATCATGCTCGAAGATATGGAGCGCATCATCGAAGAACTCCGCCCCGGCAAATACACCACCAATATTGCAGAGCGTCGCCAGAAAGAAGAAGAGAGAAGAGCTCACCCCATTATTGATCCGGAAGAGAAAAAAGAGGAAACGGTTTTTACCGCCACCGAAGAAACGCCAGAAGAATCCGTAGAAAAACCGGAAGAAGAACCAACAGAAAAACCCGACAACAAAGAGAAACCGGAGGAGTGACAGCAATACTTCCCTAAAAAGATTTTTTGCAGAAAGAGGGTAATGATATCAATCATTGCCCTCTTTCTGCTTCCAGTGCACAGCTCAAAGAAAAAGTGCTACAATGAGATGAAGATGACAACAACACGTACAAAAATCATGGCTGTACTCAACGTCACTCCGGACTCCTTTTCCGACGGTGGCCAATTTAACACTGTTGAGACAGCCCTGGCCCGGGCGAAATCTCTGATCGCCGACGGGGCAGACATTCTCGATATTGGCGGAGAATCCACCCGCCCCTTTGCCTCCCCCGTAGAACTCGAAGAAGAGTTGCGCCGGGTAATTCCCTCCATTGAAGCTATCCACAACGAGCACCCGACAATTCCCATCTCCATTGACACCATGAAGGCAGAGGTCGCACGGCAGGCCCTCGCCGCCGGAGCCTCCATCCTCAACGACATTTCTGCCTGCCGTGCCGATGAAGGAATGGTCAAAGTTGCCGTAGAGACCGGTGCTCCGCTGATTATCATGCACATGCAGGGCACTCCGCAGGACATGCAGGTAAACCCGCAGTACGACGACGTGGTGGAGGAGCTGTTGACCTTTTTCCGTAAATGCCTTGCCGACCTTACGAAAGCAGGTGTAAGCCGGGAAAAGATCATTCTTGATCCGGGTATCGGCTTTGGTAAACGGCTGGAGCACAACCTCAGCCTGATCCATCATCTCAACCGTTTTGCCGAGCTGCACCAGCCAA
The DNA here is from genome assembly GCA_041596435.1 of Desulforhopalus sp. Classification (GTDB taxonomy): domain Bacteria; phylum Desulfobacterota; class Desulfobulbia; order Desulfobulbales; family Desulfocapsaceae; genus Desulforhopalus. Next base: position 1,294 of record JBFHIO010000124.1, read on the forward strand.
TCCTTCTCGCCCACAGCCGCAAAAGCTTCCTTGGTGCCGTCACCGGCATCAAAGATGAACTGCAGCGGGACTTCGCAACAGCCACCGTTGCGGCCCTCGCCTGCGCTCCGTGGGTAGATATGGTGCGGGTACACAACGTTGCCCTCACCCGCGAGGCCCTGCTCGTGGCAGAAGCCATTGCCTCAGCGAAATAAGACTCACAGAAAGGCCTCTTTTGCCATACTTCGCAATCTGCAACTTTTCGAAGAACAAAAGATTGTAATAATAAGAATTACTACCACACTATTTTTTGTAAAAAAAACGAAAAAACAAAACCATATGTTGAAATTCAGACACCACAGGATATATAATGAAAGATTAGTATTAAGATTATCTTTTACGCTATTATTCCCATGACTGAAACAACGCAGAACAACAGAGTTTTCCAGAGCATGGCAGAAGTCCGCATTCTTCCCACCGACAGATCCCTGCACTCTGTTCATATCAACACATCAATAAAATCTTCACTTTTTCAGGTGACACAGCGACGCTGGCAGAAGATGGCAAATCTCATCGCCCGTATTGGCGATGTCCCCGCCTGTGTCATTACAAGACTTCGCCAGGAAGATATGATCATCATGGCCTCCTGCAAAACAGAGGGAACCCCCTATAGTGTGGGAGAAACATTCCCCCTCGGTAAAGGTCACTGCAGTGAGGCAATCGCCGGCAAACAATCCCCACTGCTGGTGGCAGACGCCTCCAGTCATCCCTACTGGAAGAATTCCCCCTCCTTTACCGGCAGGATGAATTCCTTTTCTGGCATGCAGATTAACTGGGAAAACGGCGAGTTATTCGGCAGTCTCTGCGTCTTCGACAATAAAGCCAACACCTTCGACGACAAGCTCATACTTCACATCAAGGAGTTTCGTGACATCCTCGAAGAAGACCTGAAGAGTATTCAGTCCAATGCCAACATGCGCGCAGAGCAGACATACCAGGAAGATCGCCTATCAGGAGACCCATGACCTGCTCACCGGCCTGCTCAATCCCTACGCCTTCAAGCACGCAGCCCGCAAGGCATTGCCCCGCCAGTTCGACTGCATCATCGACAAATCCGCCGTCGGCATTCTCAACGTCAACTTCTTCAAAAAGATCAACCAGCAATATGGCTATGCCACTGCAGACCAGGTACTGCAGCATATAGCATCTCTGCTGGAGCAACTGCGAACTGACAAAAAGATTAAACTGGCCGGACGTTATGCCGGTGACAAGTTCAGCTTTCTCATCACTGGAATCCACTCTGAAGAAGAAGCACGTGCAGCGATTCAGCCGCTCTATACCGCATTGGAAATCCAGCTGCGACTCAACGACGACGACCTTACCGTAACCTGCACCACCGGCATCTGCCTTTTCCCTGAATGCGGGTTCGATATTGAAGAGCTGATCATGAAAGCCGACCTCATTCAGGGCCGGGCAAAAGAAAAGGGAGGCGTCTACTTCTATAACCGGATTGCGGATGATCATATACAGCGCGAACTGTTGATTCAGCGCTCCCTTGAACAGGCTGTCCACGACGGCGAGATAAGGGTCTTCTATCAGCCACAGATCGACCAGAAGGGCCGTCTGAGCAGCGTGGAAGCACTCGTGCGCTGGTACAACCCATCCCTTGGTCAGGTAAGCCCCGATGAATTTATCCCCATCGCAGAAAACACGGGTCTCATCCACGAACTCGGTTTTTATATCTTCGAAACTGCCTGCCGGGACATTCAACCGGTGGAATTTGCCGGACGCCTGTTGCGGGTCTCCATCAATGTCTCCCCGAGACAGCTGCTGCAACCGGATTTCTGTACCTTTATAACGGCGATAACCAGAGACACTGAGATTTCCCCGACGCGCATAACCCTTGAGATCACTGAGAATATTCTGCTCAACGATATTGACGAGGTAATGCCCGTCTTCGACGCTCTGATCAAGGCGGGTTTCGGCCTCTCCATCGACGACTTCGGCACCGGCTATTCCTCACTGAAATACCTCAGCAAACTGCCAATCACCGAAGTGAAAGTAGACAAAAGCTTCATCCATGACATCCTCACCAATCTGCAGAATCAACTGCTGGTGAAGTCGGTGATTGCCATCAGCGATGCGGGACATATTCAGGTGGTGGCAGAGGGCGTAGAGACAGAAGAACAGGCCAAATGGCTGCTCAACAACAACTGCGAAATCCAACAGGGATGGCTCTACGACAAAGCCCTTCCCATAGAGGACCTGCTGGCAAAATACACTCCCGCCAAAGGCAGGGTCGACCGGGAACATCTCTTCAACGGCCAGGCACTGGTCTCACTGATAACCAATGAGAAGATGGAAGAGTGGGACACAAAACAGATCCTCACTACGCTTAACAGTGGTTTCGATTTTTACACAAAAAATGTTTACGAGTTCCTCCTGTACATTCATGCCGACAGCGGCAAGGCGGTGGGGACCTCGCGGGGAGGAGAGAATCTTGTCCGGACCAGCAGCTTTGAGCAGTTCACTGCGGAATACCTCCTCGGCAAGGTTGTGGATCCGAACAATGTGGACAGTGCCGCTACAAGTAATTACCTGAGTCTTGATCAGGTACGCAGACAACTGAAGAAGAAAGAGACCTATACTGTACTCGTCAAAAAAACAGCCGGGGACAGTTCCATACTCTACAAAAAGAATAGTTTTCGCTGTATGGACAGGGCCACCGGTATCATCATCTACAGCTGTATTGATATTACTGATGTCACCGCTGACCTGCAGGATCAGTTGCCAGGACTGGCGACCCTGCTTTCCTCCCCGGGCTGAAAGTCTCCCGCCTCAGAAGGAGGGCCCTCAGGGAAACAGCAGCCCCGAGGTGAGCCAGTAGTAGGAAATATAACCGCCGGCAAGCAGCAATAAAACGGCAGAGATTCTCTGCACCCACGGCATCACCCTGCGCAGGGTACTGATCACAACGCCCTCACGCAATACTGCGATCCCAAGGGTCAGCAGCAAAATGATACTTCCCATGCCAAGAATATAGCTGATAAAAGGCCAGATCCCGGAGAGAAAAGTTCCTGATGAGAGGGAGCTCCCTACTACCATGAGAAAGATCGGCAGGGTACAGCCCAGCGAGGCTGCCCCAAAAGCAAGACCGAAGAGGAAGAAGCCGCGCACGCTGATATCACGGGGATCTCCAATCTTCGCGGAGAGACTCTGAAAACCAGCAAAAGAGAGATTTTTTCCGGCGAGCATTGCCAGCCCGAGCAGAAAGAGCAATGCTCCCACGATCAGTGCGACCCAGGGCATAAACGCCATCAAATAGCTTCCCCCGGCGGAGACCGCAACACCGACTACACCAAAAAGCAGCCCGAAACCCGAGGTCACTACTGTGGCAATCCATATGGCCTTAAAAAGACGCAGCCAAAACGAGCCATCGCGAAAGGTTTGATCCTGAGCACCAAGATAGAGGGTAAGGTAGACAGGCAGCATGGTGAAACCGCAGGGATTAACAGCTGACACCATTCCTGCACCGAAGGCGTATCCGAAGGGCAGCAGTGTTGCAACCTGCCCCAGCCATTGACTTATTTCTGCCTGCATAATGACCTCTGTGTTGTAGAGATTTCATAATAATTGGAGATAACGTTCAAAATAATCGCCCTGGCGAAAATAGCAACGAACACTTCCTGTCCCGGCCACCTGTAGCATGGTGTATAAAAAGAGAGGAGATTATACATCGGCGTAGTGACTCTTTCTCCAGATCGTCTGGAAGAATCTTTTTCTGAGCACAAAATGAAGAACAAAAGATGGTACATCCGTGATGCTGTTGAAAGATTTTTCATCGCCTATCTCTGCCACCGCGATGTTGAAGAAACAGTTGCGCTAGTTTGTGAAGACATCCTGAGTATCGGCACAGGTGCCCATGAAATAGCCCATAATAGAGAAGAATTCCGAACTCTTGTCCTCGAAGATATCATCAGTTCTCCTGCTTCAACAGAGTTCCACTTCGAGAATTATACGGAAACCCGCCTTTCCAGTACGGTGGTCACGGCAATCTTTCGAATGATTATTACCTTGCCGGATAACGCCGGCAACAAATTTGAAATCAGAACCCGGGTCAACACAACCTTTCGCAAGATTGACGGACAGTGGAAGGCCGTAACATTCCATGTTTCTACCCCTGCCGAGGAACAGGAGGATCGCGAATATTTTCCTCTGACATATGCTAACAAACAGGTGCATCTCGCACAGGAGACCCAGAAGCAGTTACGAGACCTTCTTCTGACTTCTCTGCCAGGTGGCATCTTTGGTTTTTACCTATAGGAAAATAGGAAAATTTACACAAAAAGGTGCTTATGCATCGAAACATCTACTGGGATTGAAAGAGTTTATCAAACGGGTAAAGCAAGATGAAATAAAAAGACGTTTAGCGATGGACCCGCTTTACCTGGAAAAAATGTTGC
>JBFHIO010000125.1:0-5735 GCA_041596435.1 Desulforhopalus sp.
AGTGCACCCTCTCTGCTGTGCCAGTCGTAGAGTTCCCGGGCAGAACACGGGTATTCTGAGGTATGTGTGAAAAGCAGTGGATGAACCATGGGAATCCCCGAGATTTATTTGATTTTCCGTCTTGGTATCTTTCTCAATTTCTTTTCAGCGAGGGCTTTTCGCCCGACTTCGTAACGCTTCTCAGCCTGTTCAATGAACAATGTATGGACAGAGACCTCTCCATCGGGCTTGTCGCTGTGAAGCTGTTTATACGTTCCGTCCGACTGCATTTCCCAGACATTGCGGGTGTTGCTCAACTGAATATTAATAATATTACGCAGTTTTTCCTTATTGACAGGAGTTTCAATGGGAACACAGACCTCAACCCGACTCTCCAGATTTCGCTTCATCAGATCGGCACTGCCAATAAAATATTCCTCATCACCGTTGTTCTTGAAGTAGTAAATACGCGAATGCTCAAGAAACTGGCCGACAATGGAGATAACTCTGATATTTTCAGACAGCCCTTTAATTCCGGGGCGCAGGCGGCAGGTGTCGCGGCAGATGATGTCCACATGCACCCCTGCCTGCGATGCGAGGTAAAGAGCGGCAACGATATCTGCATCTTCCAAAGCATTGGTCTTCAGCTGAATCAGTGCTTCCAGCCCCTGTTTGTGATGCTGAATCTCCCTTTCAATTTTCTGCAGCAACGCCTTCTTCAGCAGCTTCGGTGAAGGCAGAATTTTCTGGTACTGCCGCATCGGCGTGTAGCCGCTGGTGAGGTAGTTGAAGAGTTCGGTGAGGTCCTGCCCTATCTCAGGGCGGCAGGTGAGCAGGCCGAGGTCGCAGTAGCCGCGGGCAGTGCCGGAGTGATAATTTCCGGTGCCGATGTGGGCATAGCGCTTGAGGCCATCATAATCCTTGCGCAGTACAAAGATCAGCTTCGAGTGTGTTTTCAGGCCAAGAACACCGTAGGTGACATGGATTCCTGCTTCCTCCATGAAGTTGGCCCAGCGGATGTTGGCCGATTCGTCAAAGCGTGCCATCAACTCCACAACCACTGCCACCTGTTTACCGTTCTGAGCAGCATCAATAAGATACTTAATGATGTTGGAGTGCTTGGCGGTGCGGTAGAGAGTCATCTTTATTCCGAGGACCTTGGGGTCCGTACTGGCTTCCTTCAGAAAACGTTCCACAGAAGAGTTGAATGACTCATAAGGATGCTGCAGCAGCACATCCCCATGGCGGCGGAGGGTGTGAAAAATGTTTGGATCATCACCAAGCAGCTCCGGGTTATCCACCGGATGATGGGGCGGAAAGTGCAGCGCGGGATTATCAATGTGGGCAATCTGCATCAGGGCGCTCATGCCAAGGATTCCCTCAATCTCATAGACATCCTCTTCTTCGTCGATATCAAGCTCGGCGGCAAGTTTTCCCTTGTGCAGAGGGAGAATTCCCTTGTCGACCTCAAGGCGTACCGTCTCAGCGAATTTACGGTCTCGAAGAGATGATTCAATCATCGACAGCAGGTCATTGGCCTGCTCTTCGTGGCGTTCGGTGATAGCGTTACGCGTAACCCGAAAGGCCTCAATGGTTTCGATAACGACTCCGGGCAAAAGGTGTTCGATATTGTTGGCCACCAGATCTTCAAGAAGGATATAGGTCTGACCGCGGCCCACCTGAATAAAACGAGGAAGGTCTGCACTGGTGGGAATCTTGATGCGATTGAGGTGGCTTTGATCTCCCTCGGGGGCGCGCACCGATACCAGCAGATTGATGGAGAGATTGGAAACGAAGGGAAAAGGGTGAGCCGGATCCATCCCCTGAGGGGTAAGCAGGGGGTAAATTTCCTGCAGGAAAAGGTCATCAATGGCGTCCCGGTGAGCCTTGCTCAGTTCGCTGTAGTGTGTGATAACAATTCGCTTGCTCGCGAGCAGTTTAATGAGCTCTTTTTCCAGGGTGAGTTTTTGTACCTGGATATCGCCCACGACTTCGCGACAGGCATCAATCTGCTCCTGAGGCAGTCGTCCATCCACCGAGAGGTTGGTGACGTTGGCCCCGACCTGTTGCTTCAGGCCACCGATGCGTTTCATGAAGAACTCATCAATATTGGAACCAACCACAGCAAGCAAAAAGACTCGCTCCAGAAGGGGGTTGCGCTCATCTCTGGCTTCTTGAAGAACACGCTTGTTAAATTCAAGCCAGGTCAACTCCCGGTTGAGATACCATTCGGGGGAACTGAGGTTGAATTTTTTGACGTTTTTCCCGGCACCAGCTGCTTCAGATTTTGTCTCCATACGAGCTCCTGCATTGTGGATCATTCTTCTCAAGATTCAGTCTTCACATAATCGATTTACATACAAATATCATTCATTTTACCATGTATTAAGAATATACTCTGCATTGTTAACATTATGTTAAAAGTTCTGTGGAAAACAGTGTGCATATCTTGCTCTGTTGAAGAGGGAATGATACCATGAACGTACGGCTGACTGTTACTGAGTGCAGGCCGTTATGATGAAAGAAAATAACCTCACTCCGGCTTGATCTCGGAGTGCTCAAAGAATGAAACTGACTGCAATTGATCAATTCAGTTCATTGTGGACACGCTGAAAAGGTAAAACATTGAAAAGTAGCGCAAATAGAGAAAATTTTCCCATGGACGTAAAGATCGCGAGACCGTTCGTCTTCATGGCCGACCTCACTGTTACCCGGGGGCAATTGCAGAAAAAACTCCCGGTTGATTCCAGCTTTACCGTAATGATGGAGAAAGGAGTAAAGTTAACCGGGCACTGTATTGATACATTTGACAATCTCCTGCTGAAGGCAGGAAAGATGCTCTTTGAGGTTAATGACACCCTCATGTTTGTCGACCTGCGGGCCGGGGACACTGCGGAACAGGATGTCACAGGCGAATGGCGGTTTGTTGATCAGCTTCCTGATGGTCCTGTAACCGAAGAGTTGCGCAAGATAAGTCTGCTGCGTGCTTTTCTCCCGGTTGGGAAGGTAAAGCTTCGGTTCGACAGCGGCCTGCTGCTTGATGATGAACAGAAAACCCTCGCCCGCTTCCGACAACTCATACTCAAGTGCGGGGAAAAACATCTGACCCTCGGGGTTACTGCCATGCTGCGCGGCTACACCCCCGAACATCAGATTCTGGTAGAAATCCTGCAGAAATCTGGAGCACAGAGCTGTGACAGCTTTGAAGACCTTTACAGACAGCTCGGTATCAAAGACAGCAGTTATACCTCCAAACCCGATCCTGGCCTCGCCGCTGATACCACCGCAAAAAATGCGGCGGTGACTATTATCTCCGCTCTTCTTGATGTTGCCCGGCAGAATGAGGCAGGGACAGCCGCCGATATCGACAGTGAATTTCTCCACGATTACCGTGTCAGTCTGCGCAAAGTTCGCTCAGTGCTTTCTCTTTTTAAAGGGACCTTCTCCGTGGAGGAGACTGAGGTTTTGAAAGAGCAGTTTGCTGCACTGATGCATCCGACCAGTCAACTGCGCGATCTTGATGTTTATCTGATGAGGGAAGAAGAATACATGGAGATGGTGCCAGAATCTGCCAGGGAGGGGATCGGGCTTCTCTTCAGCTATCTCGAAGATGAACGTGAACTCGCTCTGCGAACAGTGGTCACCTGTCTGCGCAGTGAAGACTACAAAATTCAGATGGAGACGCTTACCCGTAAATTCAGTAAAACGAAGAATCTGAAAAACGGCCCGACCAGCAGCCGCAGAGCTCATGAAGTTGGCAGCAAACTCATCTATAAACGCTATCGCAAGGTTTGCCAGATCGCCTCCGGGGTGAACAGCAGTACACCGTCTTCTGAGGTTCATCAACTGCGGATTCACTGTAAAAAGCTTCGGTATCTGATGGAGTTTTTTGCGCCGTTTTTCCCCGCAGAGTCAATTGGCCTGCTGATACGAAAACTGAAAAAGATGCAGGACACCCTCGGCAACTTTAACGACTATTCGGTGCAGCAGCATTTCCTGCAGAAAATTCTCAAAGAGAAAATGGATGTCTTCGCAGATGAGGAACTGACGGTTTCAAACAGCATTGGTGCGCTGACTGCCATGCTGCACCAGAAGCAGCTCGTGGAGCGGCAGAAGGTGGAAAAAAACTTTATCCAGTTCAACAGTGTGGAAACGAGGAATTTGTTCAAGCAGCTTTTTTCCAGTGAAAGAGGAGACGCACAATGAAGATACTGGCCTGTTACTCCAATAAAGGCGGTGTTGGAAAAACCGCTTCCTCAGTCAACCTTGCCTATGCCTGTGCGATGAGCGGCCGTAAAACTCTGCTCTGTGATCTTGACCCGCAGGCAGCTTCCGGTTTCTATTTTCGTGTAAAACCGTCTAAGAAACTGGAGAATATCGCTTTTTTCAAAGATCAGGAGAAGTTGCTGGACTCGATTCGCGCGTCAGATTTTGAAAATCTTGAGTTACTGCCAGCCAATCTGTCCTTCAAGGATTTTGATATTTTTCTCGACAGAATGAAAAAGAGTTCTTCTCGACTCAAGAAGGCTTTGAAGGTAACTCGCAGTGAATATGACGTTGTTATCCTGGACTGTCCTCCCAATATCTCAATGCTCTCAGAAAACGTCTTCCGTGCCGCCGACCGCATTGTGGTACCGGTGATTCCTACTACACTCTCGGCACGGACTCTTGAGCAGCTCTATGCCTTTTTTGAGGAAGAGGGCTTTTCCAAAAAGAAATTGCTGCCCTTCTTTTCCATGGTGCAGATGAATAAAAAGCTGCACCGGGAGACTATCCAGGCACTGCGAAAAGAGTATAAAATGCTTAAGCCTCAAGTGCCATTTTCAACAGATGTTGAGCGGATGGGAGTGAACCGGGCGCCGGTGGCGACATTTGCCCCGAAAAGCGCGGCGAGTATTGCCTACCGCGCTGTGTGGCAAGAGGTTGAGAAGCATCTTTGAAGGAAGCAGGAACAGCGGATGTTCAATCGCGGTTACGCTGCATGAATTTCCCTCTGCCACGGCAGACAACCCTGCCATTCATACAGATCTCGGCGCGGAGCAGATAGAGCGGCGGCAGGGTTTCTTTAACTCTCGCACGGATCTCCAGCTCTGCTTCACAGGGTACCGGCTCAAGAAAGCGTACATTCAACTCTCCGGTGAGCGCCTTGATACCCTGAAAGAGGAGGCACCTGGCCATTGCCGTATCAAGAAGGGAAGAAAGCACTCCCCCATGAAGGATGCCGTCATACCCCTGAAGTCTCGTGTTGCCGAGAAAGGTTGTGCAAACGCCCCCCCGACCATCCTTCTTAAAATCGAGAGGAAGGGCGAAGGGATTATCTAAACCACAGGTCGGACAGGTGTTCCTCTTGTTGATCTTCTCATCGGATTGCTTCTCAAGTCTGCCTGAGTTCAATTCTGACATGTTTTTCATTTCACGCCTTTTTCACGGCATTCCTGCCGCTGTGTTTAGCTTCATAAAGAGCAGTATCTACCCGTTGCAAAAGTTCTTCCACGCTCTCATCTCCCTGAAAAATTGCTACTCCGAAGCTGGCTGTTATCGAACAGCCAGCCGAGAACTGATGGAGCTGAATCTGCAGCCGTAAATTTTCGGCCAGGGCCATTGCCCCATCGATGCTGGTCTGGGGAAGCACGAGGAGAAATTCTTCTCCCCCGAATCTCCCGGCAAGATCATTGCGACGGACATGGCTTCTCAGAATATCGGCAATTTCCACTAATACCGTATCGCCGGCCAGATGACCAAAGGTGTCATTGACC
>JBFHIO010000126.1:0-5731 GCA_041596435.1 Desulforhopalus sp.
GAGGCGGATGGTCAATTCGTTGAATTTTGAGCCACTGGTAGCGCTGCCAATATGATATATTTTTGCCTGGCTGAGAAAGACACAACAGACCCCGGCCCGGGCCGCTCTCAGGTTGAGATCGACATCCTCCACATAGGCAAAAAAATCTTCATCAAAGTAACCGACACGCTCAAAAAAACGCCTGCTGTAAAGTGCCGCTCCGGCACAGGCACCAAAACAGAGCCGATCAAAGCTGTAGCGCTCGCCGTCATGTTCCATCACGCCGATACGATACCCCACTCCACCGCGCAGCATGGCATCCCCCGCCCCGTCAAGCAGCTCCCGATTATGGAAGTTATACATCTTCAACGCAAAAAAATCAGCGTCAGGGAAGTCCGCCATCCCCTCAAGGAGCTTCAGCAGACAGTTTTCCTCCACTTCCATATCGTTGTTCAGCAACAGAATCCACGGCGCACGAGCCTTACGGATTCCGGCGTTGACTGCCGCGCTGAAACCACGATTCTCCGCGTAGGAGAGAACCCGTACAGCAGGGTAATCCCGCGCCAGCATGGCCAGCGAATCATCCGTGGAACCGTTATCCACCACAGTTATCATAAAATTCTGATAACTCTGCCCGTAGAGGGAGTTGAGGCAGTCGCCAAGCATCTTCGCCCCATTCCAGTTCGGAATGACAATTTCAAAGGAAGGCCTGCCGGTTAATATGTCTCCCGACGAAATCATGAACGGCTACTATCCCCCTCTTCGTCACCATCACGAAGCACACTTCTCACATAATAGATCTGCTTATTCTGCGACTCGTGGTAGGTCCGCGCCTGCAGTTCAGCGATCAGTCCAAGGGATATAAACTGGAACCCGAGGATAATCAGCAGGATGGCCAGCAACAGCATTGGCCGGTTGGAGAGACCAATACCGTAAAACTCGCGCTGAAGAGTCATCACCAGAGCGATGATAAAACCAATTCCCCCAGAGACAAGTCCCATCATTCCAAAGACGTGAATCGGCCGGGTCGCGTAACTGAGCAGAAATTTAACCGTCATCAGGTCAAGGATTACGCGCACGGTACGGGTAATACCATATTTTGTAGTACCGAAGCGCCGGGCACGATGGTTGACCTTCACCTCGGTAAATTTAATACCGATACCGCTGGCAATAGCCGGAATGAAGCGGTGCATCTCTCCGTAGAGGTGCAGCTCCTTGATCACGTCGCGCCGGAAGGCCTTCAGGGTGCAGCCGTAGTCATGCAGGCAAACGCCAGTGGTTTTGGAAATCAGTTTGTTGGCGATGATCGACGGCAGACGACGGTTGATAAAGGTATCTTTGCGATCGTAACGCCAGCCGGTGACCACATCGTAGCCCTCTTCAATTTTGGCAATCAGTTTGGGGATATCTGCGGGATCGTTCTGCAGATCGGCATCCATGGCGATGACAATTTCGCCGCGGGCATAGTTAAACCCGGCGGACATGGCAGCGGTCTGGCCAAAGTTACGGCGGAAATTAACGACCACAACCCGGTTGTCTTCAGCATGCATTCCGGCAAGAATGGCAGCACTGCCGTCAGTACTGCCGTCATTGATAAAAACCAGCTCATAGTTCATATCAAGGGGATTGAGGGCATCTTTCAGCTCTTTATAGAGAACAGGAAGGCTCTCCTCTTCGTTCAACAGGGGGATGACTACTGAAATCAGCACGTATTTCTCCACTCACTATTTCTGCCGTTTGAACGGCACCATTTATAAAGAACAAAAACACGAATTATCAATATGTTATTCCGTGTTTCTTGGATACACTGGAAGTTTTACACCACTCTGCTCAGTAGCCGTTGGTAAGGAACATGAAGTCGGGCTGTTCTTTACCGACACTCTGCAGAGTAAGAACCGGAGCCGCAAAACCAAAGCGGTACAGGTAACGCTCTATTGTCATGCGGCTGTCCTCTACTATTGCCGGAGCCACATTGCAGCCGTGCATATTGTAGAGTATCGCCGCAATTTTAATCTCCCGCCATTTACACAACTCCAGAGCTGCAAGGGTGTGATTAATGGAACCAAGACGCGGGCTGGTAACCAGCAGCAGCGGATATCTCTTCTCCATAAGCCAGTCTATGAAGAGGAAGTCGGACCGCAACGGAACTGAAAGTCCCCCGGCACCTTCAAGCAGCAGTATATCGTGCCGCTCAAGCAATGTTCGGGATGCGTCTTCAATTTTTTTCAGATCCACCTCCCTGCCCACCAGGGAAGCGGCAAGATGCGGTGAACAGGGTTCCGGGAAGACACAGGGACAGGTGAGCCCGCAACAATCATCTTCTGTCGGCGCCATCCCCATTAACTGGCGATGAACAAGAATATCCTCGCTGATACCGGTACAGCCGGTCTGCACAAATTTTTGCGTCATCACGGAACAGCCGCCCTGCTGCAGCGCTGCGGCAACAATTCCGGTGGCAACGGTCTTACCAATATCAGTGTCAATTCCCGATACAACATACACTTTTTTCATCACGGTGCCTTAACCTTTACTTTTCTCAACCACAAAAAAATGGGCCCGCCATGTGACAGGCAGCCCTTCAGCAGTACCAAACTCTTCGAAGTACTGTTTCTCAAAACGAGAGAGCGAAGCACGTGTCCAATGAACACGACTCAATCCGCCCACACCGGTGTTGCGAATGTGGCGGAGTAATGCCAGCAGAGAAGGAAAATAACTGCGCTGCTGAACGGTTTCTTCGGCCAGAATGGTAAAACCCTTCATCATGGCGGAGAGCTGCGGACGGTCAAAATAGTGCAGACCGCGCCCGGAAAGGGCTGTAATTTCGCCCATGGTTCCCGGTGCAAAAATGGAAAAAGCCAGTATTCCACCTGGAACCAGTGCCTGATAAATGCGCTCAAACAGGGTTGGCAGATCCTCAATCCACTGCAGGGTTGAGGAGGAGAGTACCAGTTGAAGCTCCTCAGGCAGTTCTAAAGTCTCAATATCGCCGGCAAGAGATTCAACAAAACACGGTTCGGCATGCAGCCTTCCGGCGGTATGTGCACAAAGTTCCGGGGCAATATCATTAATATAGAAACATTCCGGGATATGGCGCGCTACAAGGCGTTCCGCCAGCCAGCCGGTACCACAGCCGACCTCAAGTACCCGCTCCCAGGCCCCGTCGCCAGCATATTCACACACCATCTCCAGCAGCCTCTGCGCAAGAGCAAGCTGCACTCCGGCATTCTCTTCATAGGTGTCAAGACTCGCGGCAAAGGAACTGGCAATCAGAGCCTTATCGGGAGCCGGAGCGGTTTGAGGCGGCTTTCGCGACATGCGTCATCTCTGTAAATTGAGCAGCTCTTCCCAGCGGGAAAAGCTGAAGAAAGGGTAGTGCCCACCCTTCATTTCGTGCACAGGTGTCCCCTGCCAGAAACGAAGCTGATTCACCGTGGGCATAATACGATCTTTTCGTGTAATAACTGCCAGATCATAGAAATTCTCCGCCTCATCCCGGCGATGTGTCCAGTAAAAATCAAGTTCTTGACGCTGATCCTCCAGCTCCCGCACGGGTGCCTGCAGAAGAAAAGCGTTCAGAATATCCTGACTTCCGCACATTCTACGGTAAAAGCCAAGACGGTTTTTCTCATCAAAGTGCTCCAGAGTACCATGAAAGAGCACTTCCGGGATACCGAAATTATCATCGACGGGTTTGAGTGTTCCGTTGACGGCGATTTTTCGCTCATAGTCGATATTTTTCATGAGTCTCGCCGCCATCCAAACCCCCATCGACCAGCTGATGAGGCTGCGCCGGGCGTACCCCTTAATGGCCGTTTCAAACTCCGGGGGCAATGTAAAATCAGTGAAATCAGAGAGGATTAACAGGTCACCGGCAAACGTGAGATGCTCGACCACCCTGGCATCCATTCCCCAGCCGTTACAGAAGACAATCAGGTTCTGATGACCGTTTCGTCTCCACAGCGCCTTCATCGCCGAACTTCCTCCGCAATAAGACCAGGCAATGCCTCCAGATCCCCCCACTGCATCCCCGCAGTAAGCGAGAGGCGAAAGCGGCTGGTTCCCACAGGCACAGTCGGTGGACGAACGGGAAAAATAAGGAACCCCGCCTCCCGCATCCGTTCTGCAAGACGTACCGCTTCGGCATCCTCACCAATAATCACCGGGACAATGCCCGTTTCACCATCAGTGTGCAACCCCTGTTCGCGCAAATCATTGCGCAGGCCCGCCGCCAGCGACTGTAAATGTGCACGCGACTCATCCATCTGCATCATCTGTTCAAAGGCAAAGAGGTTCCAGCGAATAATCACCGGTGGCAGCGCGGTGGTGAAGATGAGCGAACGGGCACTGTTAACCAGCAGGTCGCGCAGCTGGCGGCTGCAGACCACAAAACTGCCCATGGATGCAAGAGCTTTGCCAAAGACACCGACGAGAAAATCAATCTCGCCTGCCAGTCCCCATTCAACGGCCTTGCCAAGTCCGTTTTTTCCGAAGAGGCCGAAGGCGTGGGCTTCATCAAGATAGAGCTCACAATCAAACTCTTTTTTCAACCGGACCAGCTCGGCGATGTCAGCCACGTCACCGTCCATACTGAAAACCGATTCGCTGACAATCACTGCCCGCTCCGCATCCCCTCGATGCTTTTCAAGCAGGGACCGCAACTGAGCGTAATCAAGATGGCGGTAGCGCTTCAGCGTCGCCTGAGAGAGGCGTGTACCGTCAACGATAGAGGCGTGATTCAGTTTGTCTGACAGGATGAGATCCCGCCTGCCGAAAAGCGCTGGCAGGATACCTATATTTATGTGGTACCCTGAGTTGAAAAGAAGCGCAGCCTCAGCGCCGTAACACTCCGCGAGACGCGCTTCAAGACGGTGAGCCTCAATGTTATCCCCAGAGAGCAGCCGGCTGGAGGTGCTCCCGGGAGCAAAGCCCTCCATACGATTGGTATCATTCATCTCCGCGTAAAAATGGGCCAGCATCTCCTCATCGCCACCGATACCGAGATAGTCGTTGGAAGAGAGGTTTAAAAGACTCTGCCCGTCCATCATTACCCGGGCTCCGGCACGATCAGCGAGGGGACGAAAATCCCGAAGTCGCCCAAGTTCTGCCAGTTCTAGCAGCACATCTGTACGCTCTTTCATCTTTTCCCCTCCAGCTCTACCACCTCACAGATGGCCCCGGTGAGGATCTTGAGTTCAGAATCAGTCATCACAAAAGGCGGCATAACATATACCAGTCTGCCAAAGGGCCGCACCCACACCCCGCGATCGACAAAAAGCTGCTGGCAGCGAGCCATATCCACCGGGCTTTCCAGCTCCACCACGCCGATGGCCCCAAGCACGCGAACCTCCTTCACCCCGGCCATTTCGGCACAGGGAGCAAGCCCTTCACGCAGCCCGCGTTCAACACGGCTGACATTGGTCCGCCAGTTCGTTTCCAGCAGCAGATCAATGGAGCGGCAGGCAACCGCGCAGGCGAGAGGATTTCCCATAAAGGTCGGTCCGTGCATGAAAACACCGGGGTTTTCCGGCCCTTCAAGGGAAACTCCATGCCCCACATCTTCCGTCGCCAGCACCGCCGCCAACGTCATACAGCCACCAGTTATCGCCTTGCCGACACACATGATATCGGGAGTTATACCTGCATGCTCGCAGGCAAAAAGCCGACCGCTGCGACCGAAACCGGTCGCAATTTCATCGGCAATCAACAGCACGCCATAGTGATCGCAGAGACTGCGCAGACGACGCAGGTACCA
>JBFHIO010000127.1:0-5706 GCA_041596435.1 Desulforhopalus sp.
AAAACGGGTTATTCAATGCCCCCTTTGTTAGTTTTTACGTGAACAGCTGAATAATGGCAGGAATGAGAAAAACAGCAAGGATTATTTGTCATGCCCGAACTCCCCGAAGTTGAGGTAATCCGTATGGGTCTTGAGCCCCATCTCGTCGGTCGCAGGCTGGAAAGTTTCTACAGCAGCGGCAAGACGCTGCGCACCCCCGTACCAGTCAAAGAGCTGAGGGCGATCTGCGGCAGGAGGATTACTGCCGTCCGCAGACGGGGTAAATACCTGCTTCTTGATCTCGATAACGACGAACTGCTGATCTTCCACCTCGGCATGACCGGCAACCTTGGACTCTTTCCCCAGGGGACACCGCGCCGCCTCCATGACCACCTTGAGTTTCTCCTTGATGACAGCACTCTTCTGCGTTACCACGACCCGCGCCGCTTCGGACGGGCAGCACTGCTCGCTGCCGGTGATGAACCCGCGCGGCAGTTTTTTTTCCGCACCTGCGGACCAGAACCGCTCGGTGAGGACTTCACCGCACAGTGGCTGAAGGAAAAGGCAAAAGGACGGAAGATTTCCGTAAAACCCTTCATCATGACCAGCGGAGTTGTGGTGGGAATTGGCAACATCTACGCAAACGAATCTCTCTTTGCGGCCGGTATTCGTCCACAGCGCAGTGTAGCTGGAATTACTCTGAAGGAATGGCAGAAGCTGGTGGAATGTATCAGGAAAACCTTGCGGTTTGCCATTGAATGTGGCGGTTCTACCATCAGTGATTTTCGCAGCGCCGATCAGCAGAGCGGATATTTTCAGATGAATTTTCAGGTCTATGGCAAGGCGGGTGAACCGTGCAGCAGGTGTGGCAGAAATATTGAGAAAGAAGTACTCGGCGGTCGCTCAAGCTACTTCTGTCGCAGTTGTCAGAAATAGCACCGGGTCAGAACGGCAGAAGGTGGATTTCAACAGGATCGCCGGGATGCAGTTCCTGGTCAACAGGCAAGACAATATGACACTGAGCCAGTTCCCTTTTCCCTGCAGGCCGGACAAAACAGGCCCCTTTTGAAAAAGAGAGTATCCCGCTCCTGAGACGGGGAAAACGGGAAGCAGCCCCCACCGATGAAAGCAGTTTCGCCGTAAAAGCCGTTGGCCAGCAGTTCTCTTCCTTCTCCCCTTCAAGCAGACGAAACACCGGTACCAGCAGTTCTTCGGTGAGAGTGGAGACGGCCCGCGGCGGCCCGGGCAGGCCGAGAACAACAGCACCGTGCAGTCTGCCAAACAGCAGTGATTTTCCCGGCTGCAGCCCCAGCGTATCAAAGAAAATTTGCCCGCCCATACCGGTAAAGACATCCTGCACCAGATCAAACTTCCCAGGCCCCATTCCGCCGCTGGTAAGAATCAAATCAGCACGCTTCATGATGGCATCGGAGAAAAAAGCAGCCAGTGCTTCTTTCTCATCGCCGACGAGGGTCACAGAGAACATCCGGGGATGAAAACGCCCAAGTCCCGCCCCCATGAGCAGGTGATTCACCGATGCTTTTTCCCCAGGACCCGGCTCGCTTCCGTCCACCAGCTCACTGCCGGTACAGCAGAGCGCCACCCGTGAACGTTTTCTCACCGGTAAAGAGCAGACACCGCAGGTAACCAGCAGGACCACGTCTTCGGCAGAAAGTCTGCGCCCGGCAGGGAAAAGGATCTCCCCCGCCGCACTGTCCGTTCCGACCTCGCGAATATAACTGTTCTTCGGCAACTGCCGTGGATAGACACGCCCTCCCCGCAACTCACAAAATTCCTGAGGGACAACCACCGCCCCTGGCCCGGCGCACACTCTTCCGCCGGTAAAGATGCGCTGAGCAGAGCCTTTCACCAGCGCCGGCACGTTCCGAGTTCCCGCAGCAACCTCAAAACGAATCTCAAGCCCTGCCTGAGATGCTTCACTGAAATCAGAGGAAAAGAAAAGGAAACCGTCGCGCAGAGATTCTGCAAAACGGGGTGAAGGCTGGTCGGCAGAAACAGGCTCGGCGGTTACCCGTCCGACAGCCTGCTCCACAGCGACGCTCTCTGCAGGAAGGGGCGTGATATTTCTCTCTATTCCCTGCCGCCAGGCAAACAAATCAGAAGAAGGAAGAGAAGAGGCAGGAACATGAGGCGTTATCATTTTCCGAGGCAAAACTCAGCAAAAACAACGTCGAGCACATCCTCAGTAGTCGTTTCACCAACGATATCACCAAGGGCTTCGAGGCACTCCTGCAGATCGACGGCGATGAGATCGTAGGTCAATCCAGCTTCAAGCGTCTCGATAATACGGTCACAGGCGGCAACAGCCCTTTCAAGGGATGCTTTCTGGCGCAGGTTGGGAGTGCAGGCAGCCTCTTCCCACATGTCTTTGCCACCGGTGATCTCCGCGTAAACAGCATCCCGAAGTTCTTCAAGTCCCTGTTGATGCTTTGCCGAAATCACTACCGAACCGCGCAGACCGGGGAGAGAAGAGAGGTCTGGCAGAACAGGTGCCAGATCACTTTTATTGACCACCGCCAGCACCGGCTTCTGCTGCACCGCATCATACAGTGCCAGATCCTCCGGTCGCAGACCGCAGGAAGCGTCCACCACAAAGAGGACCAGATCGGCCTGGTTGAGCAGACTCTTCGCCCGGATAATTCCCATCTCCTCCACCTCTTCCGCACTCTCACGGATTCCGGCAGTATCAACAATGCGTACCGGCACCCCGCCAATGTCAACAACCTCCTCAATGGAGTCGCGGGTGGTACCGGGGATAGCGGTAACCAGGGCCCTCTCCTCATTGAGCATGGCATTGAGCAAGCTGGATTTACCCACATTGGGCAGCCCGGCAATGACCATGGAGATTCCTTCACGGTAGATCCGTCCCTGACCGGCACGTCCCAGCAGGGACCTCATCGGAGTTTTTACTTCACTCCCAAGCTGTTCTAAAAGTGTGCTGTGATCAATGATTTCGACATCCTCTTCGGGGAAATCTATTGCCACCTCAACATAGGCTCGAGCGCGCAGGAGCGACTGACGAATCGGCTCCAGCGCCTTATAGAGGGCACCGGAGAGCTGCTCCTCGGCAAGATCGACGCCTTTTTTCGTTCGCGCAGTAAGGAGTTCCACCACTGCCTCGGCACGGGTGAGATCAATACGCCCGTTGAGAAAAGCCCGACGGGTAAATTCTCCCGGTTCGGCAAGACGTACCCCGTGGCGCAACACCGCCTCAAGAACGTTTTCCAGCACAAGGGAACTTCCGTGACAGTGAATTTCCGCAACATTTTCAGCGGTGTAAGAGTGAGGAGCGGCCATAAAGACGGCCAGCACTTCATCAAGCAGGCGACCCTCCTCGCGGATATGGCCGTAGTAGAGTTTATGACTTTCAGAGAAGGGTACAGCAGAAGACGCAGCAACAAAAAGTTCACGCAGGACAGGAAGGGCACGCTCTCCGCTGATGCGGATGATGCCGACCCCTCCCGCGCCAGGGGGAGTGGCGATCGCGGCAATGGTATCGGTTTGCGAAGTAGTCATTGGCTCAGCCTTCACGGCGGCGGCTGTTCCGGCGACTTTTACGGCCGCCATTACTGCTGCCGGGTTTATAAATTAACACTTTTTTAAACATCCCTTCACCCACCGAGCGGCTCCGCACTTCCCTGTCCTGTCGCAGGACAAGATGTACCTCCCGCCGTTCGGCGGGACTGAGGCCCGGCATAATCTTAGAGGTGCCTCCATCTTTGACAGCTGCGGCCAGTTTCACAGCCTTCACACAGAGTTCTTTTATCCGTCGGCAACGATAGTTCCCGACATCAAGATTAATACGCAGTCGCTCCTGTGATTTACGGCCGGCAATCTTGCGAATGAGATACTGCAGACTGTCCACCACGCGGCCTTCTTCCCCGATCAGCTCCTCTTCAAAGTCGCTGTGGAGTTCCACATTAATCGTCAGCCCCTCAACCTGAACCTCGGTGGTGGAGGGAAAGCCCATCAGTTGAACTATCTTTACCAGTTCACTGCAGATAATCTCCACAATTTCATGGCTGGCCTCAGCCTCTGGAACCTGTGACACCGGCGCAATAGAGGACGGAGAAGAATGAGAGGGAACGGCAGCCGTGGACTTTTCCACATGCTTTTCCACAGCCTTTCTCTTCTTTTCCACCACCTTTTCAACAGATCTCCCTCTCCTCGAAGCAGACGCAGCAGCCTTCGGCTTTTCCACCCTGCTTTTCTTCGGGTTCAGGAGCCCGTCATCAAAGATATCGGCCATACCAAAGGGATCGTCATCAATCTCCTCCGATATGGCTTTTATCCCCACTCGGATACATGCGTCTTTGCGGCCAATTCCGAATATTCCGGCGGAGCCGGTATCGAGGATCTCCACCTTGAGCTGCGTCCGGAGAACCCCGAAATCGGCGCAGGCCGATTCAATGGCTCCGTTTACATCTTTGCCGGAATATTCCTTCATCTCGGGCATACACTCCTCCCTGTCAGGCCTTTTTCTCCAACACGTGTGACTTGCTCTCACGATTGATTACCACCTGCTGCAGAATACTGAGAAGGTTGTTGGTCAACCAGTAAAGGACCAGTCCCGATGGGAAATTGAGGAACATGAAGGTGAAAACAATCGGCAGTGCCATCATTACTTTGGCCTGCATCGGGTCGGCAGTGGTCGGAGTCATCTTCTGCTGCAGCCACATGGATGCACCCATCAGCAGAGTAAGCACCGGGAGACCGCCGAGCCACGGCAGGTCAAACCCGAGGTAGAGCCGATCAGGAGCTGCGAGGTCAGTGATCCACAGCATAAACGGCGCGTGCCGCAGCTCAATGGATGCCAGCAAAACTCGATAGAGAGCAAAGAAAAAGGGAATCTGAATGACCATCGGCAGACAGCCACCAAGCGGATTGACCTTGTAGGTTTTGTAGAGATTCATCACCTCACGGTTCATCGCCTGCGGATCTTCCTTATATTTCTCTTTGAGCTTTGCCATCTTCGGCTGCAGCTTCTGCATATTCTTCATCGACTTCAGACCTTTATAGGTAATCGGCCAGAAAAGAGCTTTGATGAGAATGGTAACAAGAATGATTGCCACGCCGTAGTTATGGACAACGGAGTAGAAGAAGTTGAGCAGCCAGAGCATCGGCTTGGCAATGACGGTAAACCAGCCGTAGTTCATCGACTTTTCAAGATTGTAACCGATATCGCGCAGCAGGCTGACCTTCTTCGGTCCATAGTACAGTTTGTACTGCCAGTTCTGTGAAGCACCGGGCTGCAGAGTAACGACACTCCCGGCAAGCTGAGTGCGCACAAGATCTTCGTTGCCCTGCATCGTATAGCTGTGTCCATCACCGTCTTCGGGGACAAGGGCACAGAGAAAGTAACTGCTTTCGTAGCCGGCCCAGTCGATATTCCCGTTAAGGGTAATCGGAGCATCCTCAAACTCGTCAGGCTTTACCTCATGCAGTTCACCATTGATATAGGCGGACGGTCCGGTGAAGAGAAAGCGATCGGCTGAGGATGAGGCACCACCACCGAGAGAGCTGTCCACCTGGTCGAGCATGGGTGCCCCCTGCAGCGGAGTACCACTGCCGTTGGTTACCTTGATATCAAGATTAATAAGATAGGCGTCATTGCGGAAGGTATAGGTCCGCTGGAGCGTCACACCGTTACCAGCATCTGCCGTAAGAACCAGCGTGGCCGGGGTGTCACCTTTGGCAAGCTTGATT
>JBFHIO010000128.1:0-5693 GCA_041596435.1 Desulforhopalus sp.
CCAGGGGGCAGAGTAGAAGCAACAACATTGATCATCATGTTGCCCTGGCAGCTCACTCGAGCAAGGTGAACCGTATTGTGAACATAGAAACGCTCCATGAGAACCATTGCCTTTTCAGGCTCAGGAAATTTCAGGCAGTAGACATCGTTGAAGGAGTGGTTCCCGGACCAGCTGGTATCATGCAGTTGCAAACTCACGACCTCCGAACTGGGAGCATAAGATTGCACTTCCTGCTTTTTTACAGTCTGTATAGAACCTGCGGTCGACTTGTCGTTTCCAGTGTTTACACCTTCAGCAGTCTTCGTCTCTGGAGAAGATGCGGCCTCACCGCTCTCTCCTGCACGCTGCTCCGCAGGGGAGGCACCAACCACGCCATCCTGGCCCTCCAGCATCACGTCATTTTGCGAACGCTGACCAGCGCAACCGGCAAGAGCCAGAACCACGAGCAGAACCAGACTCTGTTTACTCCACACGTTCACCATGCCCTCCTGCAGCTTACAGTCCGACGTTATCCATCAGCATTTGCCCAAACTCCCCCCAGTTCTTCTCCCACTCCTCCACGGGGCTCTCAAAAGTGAAAATCGTCACACTGAAATCAGAAGAGTCTGCAACAAGATACTTCTGCACTTTCAGAGCAGGTGAAGCGGAGGTGTCTTCGTATTGAAACCGATACATTTTGTAGCCATTATGCGTAGATTCTTCGTACAATTCCGCCTGCGCCATCTTCTCCCCAAATTTTTCATACCAGGGATTGAGAACCGTGGCCGCGAGGGCATCAGCCGGAGTGCCGTTCATACCACCTCCGAAAAGAATCTCCACACTGAACCCCGTCTCAAAAGGTCGTTCAACAGAAAAATCCTCAGGACTGGTGGCCCAGGAATAGTGCCGGACCCCATCCTTCGTATGATCAGTCCTCTTCGCTCCCCAGCCGTCAGGCTGGAGGACAAAACAGGTGGGGAGTACCTGCCAGGAATACCCCTCTGGAGCGGTTATTGCCGCCGCCGCAGTGGTGGTCTCGGAGTGAGAAGCCGAGTCTACACCACTCTGCAACTCGGCAGGGCTGGGCTGAGGTGCTGTTGAACTGCCTCCACAGGCTGAAAGCGACATCATGAATCCTGCGGCGACCAGCAATGCGCATCCTCGAACACATCTTTTCACAACAAACCTCCGGTATAAAAAATAGACATTGACGATCTCACGCCGGCAGCCCGCAATCCCCCTCTCCTCCCTGGATCTTCTCCAGAGCATGGGGCAACACATCCAGAACCACCTCAAGATTTTCCTTCACCGCCTTCAAGCTTCCAGGGAGGTTGATAATAAGACTCTCCCCGCGAATACCCGCCCTGCCCCGTGAGAGCATGGCACGATTCGTTTTCAGCATGGAGGCTGCACGCATCGCCTCGGCGATTCCAGGAATATCTTTCTCAAGCACCCTGTCCATCGCCTCTGGCGTTTGATCTGTAGGAGAAAGTCCTGTACCACCGGTGGTGATAATCAGAGCAATATTCTTTGTATCCACCAGTTCGATCAGCTTCTCAACGATCAAATCTTCCTGATCAGGCAGAATAGTATAATCCTGCAGTTTATATCCCCCCATCTGCAGGGTCTCCCGGAGCCAGGCCCCGCTGGTATCCATCCGCTCACCTCGAGAGCCCTTGTCACTCAAGGTAAGGATGGCAAAGTCCTTGCGAAATGAAGCTTCTTTTTCGTCGGTCATCAACATCTCCTACTCTGCGGCTTTACTTGCAGCAATAATCTTCTCGGCAATCTGCGCCGGAACCTCTTCATAATGAGAGAAACTCACCTCAAAATTACCAATACCACCGGTCATGGAGGTGAGATCACTGGCATACATGAGAATCTCAGCCTGCGGCACCTGAGCGTTAATAATCTCAAAGCCATTCGCCGAGTCCATTCCCATCACCTTTCCACGACGGGAGTTCAGATCCCCCATGACATCACCGACATTGTCCTTGTCGACCCGGACAACCATATTCATATAGGGTTCAAGAAGCACTGGCTGAGCCTCGAGAGCTCCAGTTTTAAAAGCCAGAGAACCTGCAATTTTAAAGGCCATTTCCGAGCTGTCCACGTTATGAAAGGTTCCGTCAACCAGCACAATTTTCACGTCAATTACCGGATAACCGGCCAGAACGCCACGTTCCATGGCCTCCTGGATACCCTTATCTACCGCTGGACGATAGGTCTGCGGAATAACACCGCCGACAATCTTGTCTTCGAAT
Organism: Desulforhopalus sp.; assembly: GCA_041596435.1. GTDB lineage: Bacteria > Desulfobacterota > Desulfobulbia > Desulfobulbales > Desulfocapsaceae > Desulforhopalus. Next base: position 2,244 of record JBFHIO010000128.1, read on the forward strand.
TCGTAACCGCCACCGGGGAGGGGATTGATTTCAATCCAGCAGTCACCATACTGACCGCGCCCGCCAGACTGTTTTTTGTGCTTGCCCTGCACCTTGACCGACTTTTTGATGGTCTCCATGTAGGGAATCTTCGGGGTAGAAAGTTCCATCTCAACGCCGAATTTACGCTTGATACGCGAACCAACCACATCAAGATGCACCCTGCCGACCCCGGAGAGCAAAACTTCGCGGGTCTGCTCCTGACGTTCAAGTTTCAAGGTGAGATCTTCACCAAGCATCCGGGTCAGGGATCCAAAGACCTTCTCCTCTTCGCCTTTTGCCGCGCTGACAGCAAAGGAGATAACCGGTTTCTGCGGCTCGGGAGGTTCGAGCTGCAGTTGATCAGACTCACTGCAGAGGGTATCACAGGTGGCGGTCTCCTTGAGCTTGGCTACGGCAACAATCATCCCGGGGACAACCTCATCCACCGGCTTCTGCTCCTGTCCTTCCATCAGGAAGAGCTGGCCGAAGCGTTCGCTGGTTTTCTTCGTGGCGTTGTAAAATGTATCACCGGAGAGGTGACCACTGAAGACACGGAAAAGAGTCAGCCGTCCAGCATAGGGATCAGCCATGGTTTTAAAAACAAGCGCAGCGAAGGGACCGTCGTCCCGGGGAGTAACCTCCACAAGTTCCTCACCCTTCGTCGCCATAATGGCGGGACGCTCCAGCGGGCTGGGCATATAGGCCGCGATAAAATCAAGAATCGGGCCAGCACCTTTATTCTCTGTTCCGGAAGAAACCAGCACCGGGGAGAAAGCAGCGGTCTTCATCGCCCCCTTCAGGCCTTCAGCCATCTCATTTTCAGAGAGCTCACCCTCTTCAAGGAATTTCTCAATCAGTTCATCGTCAGTTTCAGCGATATTCTCCATCAGCACTTCGCGATGCAGTGTAACTTCATCGGCCATCTCGGGAGGAATTTCAGTCTTCTCAAGCGTGCCATCTGGCCCATAGAGAAAGGCATTGCCAGTAATAAGGTCAACATACCCTCGGAATTTATCTTCTTCACCAATGGGCAGCTGCACTGCAACCGGCGTCTGCGGCAGTGTCTCTTTGATCTCAATAAAAGTATTGGCAAAGTTGGCGCGTTCACGATCCATTTTGGTAATAACAATGGCCGTCGGCAACGCGCGTTCAGCAAGAATATCAGCAAACTTTTTAGTCTGCCCCTTCACCCCGACCACAGCGCCGATAGTGTAGATGGCGGCATCGCTCACATATGCTGCAAAGCGGGTTTCGTTAATGAAGTTATCATCACCGGGAGTATCAGTAAGAAAAATGTGTTTATCAGCCCAGGGGAAGTTATGAAAGGAAGCATTAATAGAGATTTTACGTTGAATCTCCTCCGGCTCATAATCCATTGCCGAAGTTCCTTCATCAACCTTGCCCAGTCGATCGACTTTTCCGGCTGCAAAAAGCATTGCTTCAGCAAGAGAGGTCTTTCCACTGCTTCCATGTCCTGCGATTACCACATTTCTGATATCTGCTGTATCGGTCATGAGAATCTCCTTCAAACGTGTTCATCCCGGGGCATCAACCCGGGGGAGGCCGGACGATTGCGACTCGATAATCCGGTTGAATGAAAACCAGTTTCAACATTATTGATATAGGCAATTTACCACCGGAAAGTCAAGAAAGAATAAGGATTCCACAAGGTTTGCCACCGATTAATAACCCCCTTCCAATTTTGCTCCAACTCCCCCGGGTTAAATCTGGCGAAAGCCTTCTCTTCGGGGTATGTTATTGAGTTTTTGCATGATGTTGACGCCCTCCCGAGACTTGCCCCGGAGTGGCGTTTTCTTTTATAGGGACCAGCGCCCCGCCACCAGTTCACAGAGACCTATGTCAGAGACAAATATCGCTCCCGCAGACAAAACCGAAATCAGAGAAAAGACTTCCGATAATAAGAAAGAAAACAACAATAAGAAAATTGCCAAATCTGCGGGTTCCGTCGGGATTGCAGTAATGTGCAGCCGGGTACTCGGCCTGGTACGCGAGCAGATCTTTGCCGGCTTTTTTGGTGCAGGTTTCACTTACGATGCCTTTGTCGTTGCCTTCCGCATTCCCAACCTGCTGCGTGACCTCTTCGGGGAAGGAGCATTGTCTGCGGCCTTCGTCACCGTCTTTTCCCACTATGACGCCAAAAAGAGCGAGACCGAGACCTTTCAGCTCGCCTCCAACGTGCTCACCTTTTTCCTTATCTTCCTCTCCCTGCTGGTACTAATCGCCATCTATTACGCAGGCTCCCTCGTGACCCTGCTTGCACCAGACTTCGCCGGGATGACCGGCAAGGTGGAACTGACCGAAAAACTCACCCGCATCATGCTCCCCTTCATGGTCTTTATTTCCCTCTCAGCGGTGGTCATGGGGATGCTCAATACCAAAGGGAAATTTTTCGTTCCGGCACTGGCCTCGAGTTTCTTCAACCTGGGATCGATTATCGGCGGAACCAGTCTTGCTCTGCTGCTGCCCCTTTTCGGCCAGCCGGCGATTGTCGGAATGGCCTGCGGAACTCTCATAGGCGGTGTTCTGCAACTCGCCGTCCAAATCCCCACACTGTATGGTACCGGCTATCGCTACAGGCCACAGCTCAATCTTCGGGACAGTGGTCTGCACCGTATTCTCAAGCTGATGGTGCCTGCCACCATAGGACTCTCCGCCACGCAGATAAACATCTTCGTCAATACCAACTTCGCCGCATCCTGCGCCGAGGGCTCGGTCTCATGGCTCTACTACGCCTTCCGCCTTGTGCAGCTGCCCATCGGCATCTTCGGTGTAGCGCTCTCCATCGCCATGCTCCCGGTGCTGGCAAAGCAGGCGGCCCGAAAACAGGTGGAAGAGATGAAGGAAACGCTGGTCTCTTCACTGACCATGGTTTTCGCCCTCACCATCCCCGCCACCGCCGGCCTCATTCTACTCGCAACGCCGATTATCCGGCTCATCTTTGAACACGGCGCCTTCACCCCGGCCGACACCCTCGCCACCGCCAACACCCTCGTCTTCTACTCCATAGGACTCTTCGCCTATTCCGCCAACAAAGTGCTGGTCCCGGCCTTCTACGCCCTCGACAAAACCCGCTGGCCAGTTATTGCCAGCTTTCTCGCCATAGGCATGAACATAGCCATTGTAACCCTCACCATCGACCGCTGGCAGCACCTCGCCATTGCCCTCTCAACCTCCTGTGTGATGATCATCAACTGCGTCTTTCTCCTCACCATTCTCTATCGCAGCATGGGGGGATTTCCCCTGCGGACCCTGTTTCACGGTCTGTGGAAAACAGCTCTCTCCTGTGCCGGTCTGGTGACCGTTATTGAGATTCTTCTGCCACTGCTTGGCGGGTTGCTCAGCGGCGGGGTTGCCGGGCAGTGCCTCGGGGTTTTCCTGCTGGTTGCAGCTGGAGGAGTGACCTATCTC
>JBFHIO010000129.1:0-5649 GCA_041596435.1 Desulforhopalus sp.
ATCTGGCTGCCCCACGAGATACCCATCTTATCCCCGGCGAGACTTTCGTGCTCTGCGTCCTGTTTCTGCCGCTCCACTTCATAAAGCCGGGAAGCGAGCATCTTCATCGCAGTATCCTTGTTGTGATGCTGGCTGCGCTCGTTCTGACACTGCACCACAATTCCTGTAGGAATATGGGTAATGCGAATGGCGGAACTGGTTTTATTAACGTGCTGACCACCCGCGCCGCTGGACCGATAGGTATCAATGCGCAGATCCTTGTCATCAATCTCCACGTTGATGGAATCGTCAAGTTCCGGCATCACCATCACTGAAGCGAACGAGGTGTGACGGCGACCGCTGGAGTCAAACGGAGAGATACGCACCAGCCGGTGAATCCCGATCTCCGAACGGAGGTAACCGTAGGCGAAACGGCCGGTGAACATAACGCTCACTGATTTAACCCCGGCCTCATCTCCTGCCTGGTAGTCAAGAATGCTGGTCTTGCAGCCATGACGCTCACCCCAGCGAAGATACATGCGCAGAAGGATGTCTGTCCAGTCCTGAGCCTCTGTACCACCGGCACCGGCATGAATCTCAATGATGGCGTTGGCACGATCATGTTCGACGGAAAACATACATTCCAGCTCGGCGAGAGCAAGGCTCTCTTCCATTTCTTCAATCTTGTCGGCAATCTCTTGTTCCAGCTCGACGTCCTTCTCCTCGATAACCATCTCAAGGAAAAGATCAGTATCCTCATACTCTTTCCAACGGGCGTCAAATCCGTTGACGGTATCCTGAAGCTGTCCCAGTTCCTTCTGGACTTCCTGCGCCACATCTGTGTTTTCCCAGAAACCTGGGGCGAGGGTCTGCCGTTCAAGCTCTTCAATGCGAAATCTCAGATTAGAGACGTCAAAGATGCTCCTTCAGGCCGAGCAGGCGACCTTTGATATCATCAAGTTTCTGTTGAGAAACTGCGGTACCGATTTCAACAGCCATAAGAGTTCTCCTTCTTAATACGGGGAGTGGAGCCGGCCATTGCCGACCGGACTCCGGAAAATCCTGCCGCCGGACACTCTGTCCGACGAACGCGTTGATTTATCATTATTTTACAGATTATACAACCCTTTTACACACTGCAGAACCAGCAAACAGTGCAATAGACAGCAGAAAACAGAGCGGTCCAAAGAACCAGCCGAATCGCACATAAGGAGTGCTGCCACTCATCAACGGAGCGGTAACCGTCTCCGCTGCAGGGACAAAAAGATCACTGCGCTGTTGTACCCGCCCGTCGGGCAGAATCAGCCCGGAGTAGCCGGTATTGGCTGCGCGGACGATGGTGCGGCGGGTCTCAACAGCACGCATGATGGTCATGGCGAAGCTGTGCTTCGGCGCACTGCTTCTTCCGTACCAGGCGTCATTGGTGATGTTGACCAGCAGATTCGCCCCCGCGTTTACCCACTCGCGACTCAGCTCTGGAAAAACCGATTCATAACAGATCAGCACTCCGGCATGTATTGATTGCTGCGCACTGGAAATATCCCCTGCGGGAGTAAAGGGAATTTCCAGAGGCGTATGGATGGTGCCGGGAGTAAAATTTCCCCCTGACTCCACCAGCGGTGCGAGAAAGGGCAGCGCCTTCTGCAGGGGCACATATTCACCAAAGGGAACCAGATGGGATTTAAAGTAGAGAGTATCCAGTTGTTCCTGCGGAGCAAGCAACAGGGCGGCATTATAAAAATTGAAAATCTTTTTCTGCCGGTCGATGACCTTGAACCAGGGCACCCCCGTAAGCAGTGGAGTCTCACTGGTATGAACAAAGTTGATAAGGTCCTCTGTAAGATCACTGGCGCTGGGATAGAAGGGCATGGCCGTCTCCGGCCAGACAAAAAGATCTGGCCGTTCACTGCCGTGAAGCAGACTGCGGGAGAGCGTCAAGTAGTTGAGAACCGTCTTCTTTTGAGCCTCGGGACTCCACTTGTCCTCCTGAGAGACGTTCCCCTGGACAATGCCCACCTGCACCTCGCCGGAGGGATCTCCCGAAGGAAGAAGCGAGGCAAGGGCGTAGAGCATGATGCCCGCAACAAGAAACAGTGACACGAAACGTCCGCATTTTATATAACGGGACAAAAGCAGCCAGACACCCGTATTGATGAAAACCAGCATCGCCGTGACACCGTGGTGTCCGAGCAGTGCTGCCGGCTGAATGAGAAACGGCTCTGAAGCAAGATAACAGCCAAAATCCATCCAGGGGAATCCTGTAAAGGCCCACCCTCGAAGCCAGTCCAGTCCAACCCAGCAGGCAGGCAGAAAGAGGAGCAGGACGACAGCAGGAAACCGGGAGGTGACCTGGCGTACTGCAAGGCAGAAGAAGGCGGGATAAAGAGCCATATAAACAGAAAGGAGCAGTAGAGCAAGCACCGAGACGGGCAACGGCAGGCCACCATAATGGCTGATGACATTGACAATCCAGTGAAGCAGAAAGACAAAGAGCACCACTCCGAAGGCAAGCCCCGCGAAAAAAACTTTCTTCGCTGGCAGGAAGCAAAAAGCCGACTGTTCAAGGAAAAAGAAGAGTGGCACAAGAGCGAAAAAGGAAAGTGGCCAGAAGCCGAAATCTCCAGGGGCGGCAAGCCAGAGCAAAAGGGCAGAGAGCAGCGGCAGGAGATAGCTCCCGCCGCGAACCCTCCGGCGATCCCCATTCCGTATCATCATGACTGCTGCTCCGGCTGATATAAATTGGGCTCAACCCGCGAGACACGGATCCGTTCAATATGCCGACTGGAGGCCTTTTCCACCCGCAATTTCAAACCGGAAACTTCAACCTCATCATTTTTTTCCGCAAGGCGACCGAGATTCTGCACCACCAGTCCACCAATGGATTCATAGGGGCCCTCAGGAAATTCCACGTTGAAATACTCCTCGATTTTCTCCACATCCACCCAGCCGTGCACACGGACACAACCGTCCGAGAGAACTTCAAAGGTAACATCTTCGTCAGTGACATCGTCATATTCATCGTCAATCTCACCGACAATTTCTTCGAGGATATCCTCCATGGTCACCAGACCACGTACCGCACCAAACTCGTCGGCGATAATGCTGATATGCAATTTTGTCCGTTGAAATTCACGCAGGATCTCGACAATAGGCCGCTCTTCGGCGCTGATGTTCACCGGTCGAACAAACTCCTCAATGTTTGCCTCTTTTTCTTCAAGCCCGGCACAGAGACGCAACAGATCCTTGACGTGGATGATGCCGATCATATTATCAATACTCTCGCGGTACACCGGAATGCGAGTGAAACCACTGTCAATAGCCAGAGTAATCAGATCTTGAATTGGGGAAGATATCTCACAGGCGACAATCTCTGCAGCGGGAGTCATAACCTCAGAGGCAGTAGTGTCGTGGAATTCAAGGAGGGAATTAATCATTTTCTCCTCGAGAGAGGAGATGAGTCCATGCTCCTCTCCCTCCTCAAGGATACCTTGAATCTCCTGATCGAGATCTTCCCGCATCCCTTTCTTACGGAAAAGGAGGACGTTCAAAATTCTTTGAAGCAGGCCTGCGGAAGAGGATTCCGTACAGGTATCCTTCTTCTCAGGCTCAGGAGGGCCAGGATCGTCATTTTTTTCAGCGGGGGCTGCATCGTTCATAGGTATAGAATTTTCCAAAGACAACAAGGTTCAAAAAGGCCGTAGAAAAGGAGACACCCTTCCCCGGCACACCAGCAATGTTACACCAGATTGGCCACTTTCTCATGGGCAAATACAGTCTTGCGGAAACATGCAAAGACGGCAAAGGCTCAGCAGTAGAGCAGAATGGCAACAACCAGCATTACGGTAAAACCATAGCAAATAGAGATAATCACGATTGCCAGCCTGCCAGCGACAGCAAAGAGGCCAATGGGGGCAAGCAGAGGAATAAGGAAAACACATCTGATTCAGGCGCCATTGAGCCCCCAGAAGTAAAGGCTTCTGATACAGCAAAAGCAGGCTGGCGAGGGGGAAAGGGATAATGAGAAAAAAGGACATCACCAGAAACATTAAAAAGCCCTTCACAGGTACATCATAAAAGGTATTAAAATTGGAAGGAATCCACAGTTCAGCGCAGAGAGTATGGTCATTGCACAGACCGCAAGGAGAGCTGAAAACCCCGCACCAGTGTCAACTCCAGCATCAGGGTAGTGAGAGCAACATCCTTATTTTCTAAACTCTTCTGTTCTGACTTCCGCAGAAATTTTTCCTGTCAGAGGCATTTCACTGTTACTTTTTATCTCAAGAAAATGAAAAGGAACAGAAGGCAGTTCAAAGTAGAAGGAATTGTCCCCGTCTCTCTGCACCACAGTTTCTCCCTTTATCTGGCCATCACTGCCAAGAAGCAGCACATTCACTTTTCGCACAGAAGATTCCATGGAGATACGTAAAATACGTACAGCCTCACTTTCAGGATCGAAAGAGGCAAAATCCATTCCCTGCAGAATAAAGCCCGAATCTCCACGCCCCACAGTCAAAAAAGGTCCTGAACTGAGATCCGCGAACTTCCCGCGCAGCCAGGCCTCGGCAAACCCCGGCGGATTCTGCGGAGGCTTCCGGAGAATAAACATATTCAGGATCTCCTGGGCAACAATCGTTGGCTTCACATAGTGAAATAGATTCGCAGGAAAATTGACCACCGTGCGATAATTCATTACCTCCTGCGCATCTGCGCTGAAAAAATAGACGCACTTTTCAAAGAACGAATCCCCGAGCAGAAGCAGGGAGGGAATCTTCCCTTTCGGGTTCCTGATCAGCCGCAGGCCAAGGCTGTGTCCCTTTCCGTCTGTCACCCGGCGAATCGGCGGATAGACGTCATAAATACCCTTCTTTGGTAAATCCAGGGCACTGTCCCAGCGACCACCGGGCCGAGGAACCATTGTAATATAGTGCTCTTTTTTCTGCATCTCCTCGGGCAGCCCAACCATTTTTATAAAACGATGGTGTGCCCAGTGTCGATTGACTGAGAGCGTAAATTCACTGAACTCCGGGTGGACAAGCCCATACTGCGGATATATCTCCCGCAGACGATCCATAATTGCCTGATAAGCCACGAACGCCCCGTAAAAATTCCAGTGGAAATCTGTTTTATAAAACAAAAAAGGATAATCCCGCTTCTCTTTGGCTTTCAACAGAGGAGGAAGCAGATTTATAAAATTAATATCGGAATACTTCTGCAAATACCCGTTCAGCTGTTGAAACCTGTTTGCCGCAGCCGTTTTGGTGGCAGCACTCAAAGAAGAAGGCAGATACTCGGGATAAACCATTGCCTTCGTGGGAGCCAGAATAAAAACATACTCAGAGCCACGTTCCTTCAGCCAGTATTTTCGTTCTTCCAAAACCCTGCGCCACTGATGGAGATCCTCTTCGGAAAAAGGCATCTGGCCCATGTAGTCGGCAATGTTATCAAAATTTTCGATAATTCCTTTTTCCACCTTTCGAGTGCCCCACCCCTCAAAGTAGAAACCATTTTTCCCAACTGCCACATTATTGTTTGGCGAAACATGCAGCACATAGACTTTAAGGATGGCATCGAGATTGATAAACAGTTCTGAGAGCTGAAAACCATCTTTCACATAATTATTGAACTCCTTGGGAAACTGCTGCAACAGGGCATATGCCATGTCTACTTTCG
>JBFHIO010000130.1:0-5618 GCA_041596435.1 Desulforhopalus sp.
ATACAACTCGATCCACAGCATAAAATTGCCTTTTTTAACAAGGGTACGGTCCAGCTCTATGACCTCCACCAGTCTGAAGAGGCGGTAAAAACCTGGGAGTCAATTCTCCTTTTCGCCCCCGAAGCCACCGTGCACAATGGCACTCCTCTGAAAGATATAATCGCCCGGGCCAAAGCTGACATCGCCGAGGCCGCGCAAAAGCAAGACGCTCAATGAACCGACTGATTGTTAAAAAAGAATTTTTTACCTTTGCCGAAGATGAACCGCTGCAGCTGGATTCCGGTTCGACGCTCTCCCCTGTAACCCTGGCCTGGGAGCGTATTGGTGAGCTGAACGAAGCCGGCGATAATGCTATTCTTATTACCCACGCCTTCTCCGGGGACTCTCATGTTACAGGATATTACGCCACGGACGAAAAAGATGAAAAGCCCGGCTGGTGGGACTACCTTGTCGGCCCCGGCCGTGCCATCGATACCAATAAATATTGTGTCATCTGTCCGAATATTCTTGGTTCCTGCATGGGCTCCACAGGACCGGCTTCCATCAATTCCGCCACAGAAAAACCCTGGGCACTGGATTTCCCGATGCTTACCATCGGCGACATGGTAAAAGCACAGAAGGCTCTTGTTGACCACCTCGGCATTACCCGTCTGCGCGCCGTTATCGGCGGTTCAGTGGGCGGAATGCAGGTGCTTGAGTGGTGTGTACGCTACCCGGAAATGGTAGAAGCAGCCGTGCCTATTGCCTCTACGATGCGACACTCTGCACTGGCCATCGCCTTTAATGAGATTGCCCGTCAGGCAATCATGGCTGATCCAAACTGGAATAACGGCAGTTACTACGACGGCGAACGGCCCTCAATGGGCCTGGCCATCGCCCGTATGGTTGGACATGTCACATATCTCTCTGACGACGCCATGCGACGTAAATTTGGCCGACGCCTGCAGAATAAAAAAGGTTTCAGCTTTGGTTTCGATGCCGATTTTCAGGTGGAAAGCTATCTGCGCCACCAGGGAACCAAATTCGTCAATCGGTTCGACGCCAACTCTCTGCTCTACATCACCCGCGCGGCAGACTATTTCAATGCTGCCGAGCGCCTTGCGGCCTCCGGCCCGCTTACTGCCGGCCCAGAGGCGGCGATAAAATATCTGGTGATCTCTTACTCAACGGACTGGCTCTATCCCACCTACCAGTCCAGAGAACTGGTGCATACGCTCAAACGTTCCAGCCAGGACGTGAGTTTTGTGGAGATTGAATCCGACTGCGGACACGACGCATTTCTCATTCCAGAGCCAACCCTGCCCGAACTGATGCGTGGCTTTCTTGCCGGAGTAAAACCATGACCAACGCGGAATTTGCTGACAAAATTCGTTTTGACCTGCGCACCATCGCTGAAAAGATCCCCGAGGGAAGTTCGGTGCTCGATCTTGGTTGCGGCGATGGCGATCTTCTTGCATGGCTCTGTGAACACAGGGGGGTGCACGGCACAGGGATCGAGATGAGCAAGAAAAAGGCTGCGCACTGTATCAGTCGAGGCCTTTCTGTACTACAGGGCGACCTTAATAATGAGGTAAATGATTACCCTGATAACAGCTTTGATTACGTTATTCTCAGCCAGACACTGCAGCAGGTTTATGAACCCGCCCAGTTGCTGCATTCACTCTCTCGTATTGGCCGCCGGGTGGTGGTGAGTTTCCCAAATTTCAGTCACTACGGAAATCGTCTCCATCTCCTGCTCAAAGGAGAGGCTCCGGTGAGTGAGGAATTGCCGTACCACTGGTATGACACACCCAATATCCGGGTTATCACAATTGCCGATTTCCGCAGGTTCGCCCGCGATGTCGGCTATAATATTGTAGAAGAGATCACAATTAAAACCGACCCTGCGGCAACCTGCGGGGAGATTATTCACTGGATGAAAACGCTGCGGGCGACCTACGGCATATATGTTATTGAGAAACCGGCCTGAGCCGGAAGGGAGAAATACATGGCTACAAAGTACGACAACGACCTGCCGGTTTTTAAGGAAAAACCAGGCAAGCCCAAAGACTGCCGAACTGAGCAGCTGCATAATCAGGTGCCAGGAGTTGTAAAACGTCTCCTTGAATCGTGGAGCAGCAAAAGCTGCTACGAACATATCAGTTCAACACCTATTCCGAGTAAACAAAAGATTATTGAAATAATAGAAAGAACGCGAAAAATACTTTTTCCCGGTTTTTTCACCCAGAAACGTCTCCACCCCACCAATCTTGAATTTCATATTGGTTCGGAAACAAACGAGCTCTACGACGAAGTTGTTGAGCAGATCCATGTCACCATTCGTCACGACTGCTCACGACATAACCGCATCTGCACGAACAGCGAAATTTTAAGTCATGAACTGGCACTGAAGTTTATTGACACTCTGCCGGAAATTGCGGAAATTCTGGCCTCCGACATTCGTGCGACCCTCAAGGGAGATCCCGCAACGAAAAGTCCTGACGAGGTAATCTTCTGCTATCCCGGCCTGCTGGCGACCTCCATTTACCGTATCGCCCATGTACTCAATGAAATTGGAGTTCCCACCATTCCGCGTATCATGACAGAACACGCCCACAGTCTCACCGGGATCGACATTCATCCCGGAGCAACCATCGGCGAAGGTTTTTTCATAGATCACGGAACCGGCGTGGTTATCGGTGAAACCTGTATTATCGGCAACAATGTTCGTCTTTATCAAGGTGTAACCCTGGGGGCTCTCTCCCTCGGGCCGGATGCAGGCGCTAAAATGAAAAACAAAAAACGTCACCCGACTATTGAGGACAATGTTATTATCTACTCTAATACAACTATCCTCGGCGGCGAAACTGTTATCGGTGAGGGCGCAACCATTGGCGGGAACAACTGGCTCACCGAAAGCGTCGACCCCGGAACCCGGGTTCTGGTTCGCAAACCTGAACTCATTTATTCCAGTAAAAAGAGGTAATAACGATGAAAAACATTCTTGACACCATCGGCTCCACCCCTCTCCTTCACCTCTCATCCATCGCTCCCGGTGGAGCTGAGGTTCTGGCCAAGCAGGAGTCACGGAATCCAGGTGGCAGTATAAAAGACCGCCCTGCTTTTTTCATGGTCAGGGCAGCCGAGGAAGAGGGGCGTCTTGCCGCCCACGGAACCATCATTGAGCCGACCAGTGGAAATACCGGCATTGGTCTCGCCCTGGTCTGCAGGCAGCTCAACTACAAACTCATTCTCACCATGCCGGAATCAATGTCCCTTGAGCGGCGCAAACTGCTCACGCACCTCGGCGCAGAGCTTGTCCTCACCACCGCCGCCGACGGGATGACAGGTGCTATTAATAAGGCGGAGGCATTGCAGAAGGAGATTCCCGGCAGTATCATTTTGAACCAGTTCGCCAATCCGGCCAACGCCGAGGCACATCGGCAGACAACCGCCGAAGAAATCTGGCGCGACAGTGATGGAAAGGTCGATTTTCTGGTGGTTGGAGTTGGCACTGGGGGCACCATTACAGGTGCCGGCGAAAGGCTCAAAGAACTGAATCCTGATATTAAGATTATTGCCGTAGAACCGGCTGAATCAGCCGTCCTCTCCGGGAACAAACCTGGCCCCCACGGAATTCAGGGCATCGGAGCAGGTTTCATTCCTGCACTTCTCAATGTAAATCTGCTCGATGAGATCATCACCATTACCACCGAAGATGCCCTTGCCATGGCAAAACGACTCGCCAACGAGGAGAGCATCCTCTGCGGCATCTCAAGCGGAGCAGCGGCAGCGGCAGCGATACTCGTGGCAACGCGTCCCGAGAACAGTGGAAAACGCATCGTCACGATCCTCCCCGACACTGGAGAGCGCTATCTGAGCACTCCACTCTTCTCCTGATATCTATGGAAACTCGTCACCTTAAAGTTTTTCTTGCCGTTTATCGACACCGCAGTTTCACCAAAGCTGCGGTGTCGCTTTTCACCAGTCAGCCAACGGTAAGCGAACATATTCAGAATCTTGAGCACCAGCTTGGGGTACAGCTGTTTGACCGCCTCGGTCGCACCATTATTCCTACGGCGGAAGCCGAAATTCTCTATGAGGGGGGAAAGAAAATTCTCTCAGATATAGAAATGCTGAAAGAGAGGGTCAGCCGTTCAACAGAAACCGTCGCCGGAGAATTGATCATCGGGGCGAGCAGTATTCCAGGGACATGGCTGCTTCCTGCACGGGCAGCCGAGTTCAAGAAAAAATATCCCCAGATCTCCTTTGAGATCCGTGTTTCAGATTCTGCGGAGGTGGTGCAACAGGTGGCAGACAACGAACTCATTCTGGGAATTGTCGGAGCACAGGCCACCAGCTCACATGTGAAATACTCTTTTCTTGAAACAGACGAATTGATCCTCATCACTTCTGCAAACAGCACTCTGCCGGATAAAATCACTCCTGAGCAGCTGTATGCGGCGCCCTTTATTCAGCGAGAATCAGGTTCCGGTACCCGCAAAAGCTTTGAGATCAAGCTCCAGGAAAATGGTATCAACCCCGCCCGTCTTAATGTCGCGGCCACCCTCGGTTCCAGTGCCGCCGCCAAAGAGGCGGTACGCGTTGGACTCGGTGTCACCATTATCTCCAGCCACGCCGTTGAGCAGGATTTACAGTCTGGAGCAATGCGCCAGGTAAAAATTGCCGGCTTATCCATGAAACGTGATTTCTACATTGTTCTTCCCGCCCGTCGTACCCTGCCGCATCACTATGCCCTGTTTGCGGATTTTCTACAGGGCATCTGAAGTGTCAGCCTCCACACTTTTATCCATTTTTTTTGAGAACATATCCACTTCCTGTTGAACAGGAAGTGCCATTTGCATTAGGGAACCTTGAATAATCAGTCTTTTGCCCACCTTCTTCGTTACAGTCAAAAATTTATCCTCCGATAAAGCGAGGAACGAGACATCGAGATATCAATTATATGCCTGCGGTAAATTTCTTCCTGCACCTTGCATATGAACAAAATTCAAGATTATTCAAGGTACCCATTAAAGAAAAACCAGACATTTGTCTTTAGAACAAAAATCTATTTTTTTCTCAGCGATAAGGTGCAGGCAGGCATCAACGCTCGGGGTGTGATAGATGATCCCCCTGCCTGAACGGATTGCGTCAAGGGCACTGTCTATGCCCAGCGAAGCCCGATAAGGACGATGGGAGGACATCGCTTCCACCACATCGGCGACAGTGAGAATCTTTGCTTCCAGGAGGATGTCTCTATCGGTGAGACCACGGGGGTAACCCGAGCCATCCAGATGTTCATGGTGCTGGTAAACGATTTCCGCCACCGGCCACGGGAAGTGAATTTCTTTTAGTATTTCATATCCCGCCTCGGGGTGACATTTGATGACAGCCGTCTCCTCTTTCGTGAGCTTCGTTGGTTTACAAAGATAGTCCGAAGGCAGGGTAATCTTACCGATATCGTGTAGCAGGGCCGCAATATGCAGCCCCTCAAGTTGTTGATCCGGGAGGCCCAGTTCCCTGACAATTGCACACGCCAGAAGGTCAACCCGCAGCTGATGACCGGCAGTATAGGGATCCCGTTTTTCAGCGGTGGATGCCAGCGCAGTTACGGTTTCCTCCAAACTTGCATGCAG
>JBFHIO010000131.1:0-5594 GCA_041596435.1 Desulforhopalus sp.
AACATTTACGTTAAATCAGGGGAGAAGGTCAGACAGGGGCAACTTCTTTTACAGCTGAGCAGCCCCGACCTCGTTGCTGAACTTGCAGAGCAGAAGATACGTCTGGAAGAAGTGCTGCTGCAGAAACGCTCTGCCATTATCCGTGAAGATGTAACTTCGTATCAGGTGTTTGAAGAGCAGTCCCTTGTGACAAGGGAAAATATAAAAGCACTTGAGGAAGATCTTGCCGATTTAAAAATCACCGCTGAAACTGACGGAACGATTTTGGCCTGGAAGCTGGAAGAAATGCAGGGGGTATATCTGACAAGAGGCAGGGAGATCCTTTCCATAGTAACAGAAAATGAGAAGAAACTTCTCGCATCTATTGGCCAGGAGGAAATAGAATCCTTTAATGACATGAAAGGGAAATCCCTTGAGGTGATCACTCGATCCATGGATCGTTCATCCTTTTCGGGCACAGTGACCCAGGTCTTCCCCAAAGCCGGGTATGCGATACCTGATAACGCCTTCAGTGCAGCCTGGGGGGGGCCGATTGCTGTGAGAAGGGCAGCCTCTGGGAACTCCTCAGACAATGATTATGAGTTCTTTTATCCCGTTTCGGGGTAGAAATTGAAGTCCCGAGTCTTGAAGCGGATCACCTGCTGGTTGGGCAGCTAACCACTATTTGCATGCAGGGACAGAGTGTCAGTCTCTGGAAGATCATAAAAAAAGGGGTCGCTGGATATTTTTCAAAGAAGCTCTCGGGCCGCAGCTCAAGTTGATATGCTGAAGGACAACCTGAGATGTATGCTGCGGGAAACGAGACCGTGGTATGAAACATTGCGCGTATTGATGGAGAGTGATGTCGTCTTGTCTGGGCATTGTCACAAGCGGTGGTGATGAACAACGGGAAAAGCATGTAAAATAAAGAGGATAGCTGTGCATGGACTTCGGAATATTGTTATGATATAGAAAATATGTTATAAAAAAGCGCATTTTATAGCAGGGCACATCGAATAATCGCCCATATTCTTCGTTACAGTCAAGAATGTATCCTCGGAGGTAAGTGCTGAACTCCGATATCAATAACATCATGGATGAACGGTAAGCCGGTGTACCAGCGGTAAATTACCTCCTGTGCCTCGAATCTGAACGAAATAAAAGGGGCCCCAGGGTTCTTCAATGTTCCTGCAAGAGTCTTTATTTCCATTCCC
The DNA here is from genome assembly GCA_041596435.1 of Desulforhopalus sp. Classification (GTDB taxonomy): domain Bacteria; phylum Desulfobacterota; class Desulfobulbia; order Desulfobulbales; family Desulfocapsaceae; genus Desulforhopalus. Next base: position 1,194 of record JBFHIO010000131.1, read on the forward strand.
CCCCAAAAAAAATATTAACTGATTTCCCCCTATTTTTGTATCATGACAAAAGAAAATATCAACGCCGAAGAATTCAACGCAATTTTTTTAAAAGCCTGCGAAGACCATCAAAACCAGAGATACGAAGCTGCCAGATCCGGGTATGAAGAACTGCTCTCTCATTTTCCTGACGCGCCCATTTTACATTATAATTTTGGACTGCTGCTCTATGAATGTCAGAATTTCGGTGAGGCCCGTACATCATTTAATCGTGCTGCAGAGTTGCAACCTTCAGATAATGATATCCTTTTTAATCTCGCTCTTTCCTGTAAGCAGACAGGCGACATTGAAACAGCCCTTAAGTATTATCTTGAGGTCTTGAAAAGTGAGCCTGAAAGTATAGACACACTTTATAATGCAGCGGGTTGTTACAGAGATCTTAAATATCTTCATGAAGCTGAAGATTTCTACCTGAGAGTCTTAGCGCTTTCTCCGAATCATTTTTCTGCTAATAATAATATTGCCTATGTCTATCATTTGTCAGGTGATATAAAAAAGGCTGTCTTTTATTTTAAGAAAGTCTTGGAATTGCGTCCCGAACATAAGATGGCCGAACATATGCTTGCAGCACTCACCGGAGCGGAGGTTGCGGCCCCTCCAAAGGTTTATGTTAAAAAAGTCTTTGATAACTATTCAAACTGCTATGAAAAAAGTCTGGTGGAAGAGCTTCAGTATACTGTCCCTGAGAGCCTTCGAGAGGTTGTTGAAAATGGGACATCCTGGAAAAAATCATTTGACTGTGGTCTTGATCTCGGTTGTGGCACGGGGCTGAGTGGCGAGTCTTTTGTGGATTTAACCAGACAGTTGTCAGGGGTGGATCTTTCTCCCGGGATGATTGATATTGCCCGGCAGAAAGGGATTTATCATTCTTTAACAGAATGCGATGTTAATGAGTTCCTGGCTCAGGATACGAGGATGTATGACTTTATCCTGGCAGCAGACGTCTTTATCTACCTGGGAGAGCTGAAAGAGACATTTCACCTGCTGCGTCAGCGTGCAACTGCGGATGTCCTCTTTTGTTTTTCAACAGAAAGTGAGACGGGAGAAGGATTTTCTTTGCGGTTAACCGGTCGATTTGCCCACAGTTCTCATTATATTGAAAGAGTTGCCCATGCAACAGGCTGGCAAATCCTTGAAAAACATACGAGTACCAGTCGAAGGGAAAAAGATGCCTGGATTAAAGGTGATCTCTGGTTCCTGAAAATCAAAGAGGATTGAACACCTGTCACACAGGTGGGAATGCCGGCCTTCTTTCTGGCATTCCCCTTTATCGGGCCCTGTTCGCTGAGGCCAGCATAAAATGCGGGTGAAAGTGGGAATGTCTCTTCTTCGTTACCGCCAAAGAATTATCCTCGGAGGTAAGCGCTGGACTCCGATATAAAGAACACCGGTGATGAATGGTACGCCGGTATAAGTACCTGCGGTAAATTTCTTCCTGTGTCTTGAATTGAATCGTCCGATGTTTTGAGTTCCCGGTTTTTTAGAGTGTCGTCGCTGGAGACAAAAAAAGGGGTAATGGCAGCAATGTCATTCTCGCTTGTTTCGGCCTCTGTGGCAATATCTTCAACGTGTAAAGCGTCTGTCCTGACATGTCCATGTCAAGGGTAATCAGGTCGGGGATATTTTTTCCCCCATCCGTCAAGAGTAAGAGTTTCTATCCTGTTTTCTATCGTAATAACGATGTGTTATGCAGAAAATGAGGGGAAGAGTGATTTGTTCACTTTATTTTCACCCCATTATTGGTATGGACACAGACCAGCCTCATTATTCTGCGTCGCCTGCTGTGCTTGTATTTTCAGGTTTCCAGCGTTATATTTGCGAATTTCCATGTTAAAACAGGAATTCCGCAGGGGAATTCCCCAATTATAGTAAATCAGGAGAGCGTAGTATGGCTAATACACTTTATGTTACTGCGACTGAACGCCGCATCGGTAAATCTGCAGTAATTCTCGGGTTGATGGAGCTTCTCACCCGAAATATCAAAAGAGTTGCTTTCTTCCGTCCGCTGGTGGACGCCGACCACACCCGGCATGAGTATGACAACACCATCGAACTGATTCGCAGTCAGTACGGCCTTCCATTTGAATACGAAGAAATGTATGCCTTTACCGCCGATGAGGCCAACACTCTGATCTCCATGGGGCGGGATGATGAGTTGTACGAAAAGATTCTCAATAAATTCAATGCCCTTGCCGTACGATCTGATTTTGTGCTCATTGACGGGCTTGAAATGACGGGTGCCACATCCTCCTTTGATTTTGATCTCAACACCGATATTGCCAACAACCTCGCAGCTCCGATATTGCTGGTGACAGACGGCCGCAATATGCAGGCTGATGATATCCGGCGCTCAGTGAAAGTCTATTATGAGTCGCTGGCAGAGAAGAGCAGCAGTGTGGTGGGGGTTATTGTCAACCGCGTTGATCCCACCTCCCTTGAGAAAGTAGAAGCGGCTCTTAAGAGTGATTCGCTGGTGGGGAAACAGAGTGTCTACGTTATTTCCCATGATGAAAACCTTGGCAACCCTTCGGTGGGTGAGGTTGTGAGACTGGTCAACGCTGAAGTCCTCTACGGACAGGATAAATTGACCCGGCATGTACGCGGTTTCACCATCGCTTCCATGCAGCTGCGAAATTATCTTGAGCGTATCGAATACGGCAATTTGATCATTACGGCCGGTGACCGCTCGGACATTATTCTTGGTTCTCTTGCCGCTGTAGAGTCGAAGAGCATGCCCAATATTTCAGGTATTATGCTCACCGGTGGTCTGGTCCCGGAACCTTCTGTCCAAAAGGTTATTGAGGGTTTCCCGGATCTGGTTCCGATTATTTCCGTGGCAGAAAATACGTACCAGGCTGCAATCCGGGTGGATTCTATTCACGCAACCATTACTCCAGACAACAGCCGCAAGATCAATGAGGCGCTGGCTCTTTTTGAACGTCACGTGGATATGGTTGAATTGCGGGATAAGATCATCACCCGTAAAACGACTATTGTAACTCCGAAGATGTTTGAATCCCGTCTTCTGCAGCGTGCCCAGGCAGACAAACAGCATATTGTCCTCCCCGAGGGTGAGGATGATCGTATCCTTCAGGCGGCGGAGATCCTTCTGCGTCGGGATGTTGTCAACCTTACCATCCTTGGCGATGAATCAAGGATTGGCGAGCGGGTGAGAAGTCTCGGCCTGCACCTTGACGGTGCCGATATCGTTGATCCGATCAAATCCCCGCAGTTTGATGAATACGTAGACGGTTACTATGAGCTGCGCAGGCACAAGGGTATTTCAAGGGAGTTTGCCAGTGATACCATTGGCGACTTGAACTACTTCGCCACCATGATGATCTATAAGGGACACGCCGACGGCATGGTCTCCGGGGCAGCACATACCACCGCCAACACCATTCGTCCCGCGTTTCAGATTATTAAAACCGTGCCGGACTGCTCCATCGTCTCCTCGGTTTTCTTTATGTGCCTCAATGATCGGGTCCTGGCCTACGGTGACTGTGCCGTCAACCCCAATCCCAACGCTGCCGAACTCGCCGAGATTGCCACCAGTTCCGCACTGACGGCTAAACTCTTCGGCATTGAGCCACGGGTGGCCATGCTTTCCTACTCCTCCGGAACCTCCGGAAAAGGGGAGCAGGTGGACAAGGTCCGTGAGGCCACAGAATTGGCCCGTAAACGGGCAGAACGTCTCTATCCTGGTCTGCCCATTGAGGGGCCGATTCAGTATGACGCGGCCATTGACCCCTACGTTGGGGCCTCCAAAATGCCGGGCAGTAAAGTTGCTGGGCGGGCCACCGTCTTCATCTTCCCGGATCTCAACACCGGGAATAACACCTACAAGGCGGTGCAGCGCTCCTCCGGGGCAGTTGCCATCGGCCCGCTGCTGCAGGGACTGCGCAAACCGGTGAATGATCTCAGCCGCGGCTGCCTTGTGACTGATATTGTCAATACTGTTGCTATGACGGCGGTACAGGCTCAGGCTCTGAAATAAGGAGACCTCCTCAGGAAACCCTGCATTCGATGTGGAATGTTTCTGGCAGGAGAGGGGAGAAGGTTGTAAAAAATTTGCTGAAATGACAGCTTGTTGCAGAACAATCATTTCCTGCGGCGTATTGCAGAATGCGCCTTCTGGTAATGAGATGTTCAACGGCCTTGTTCAATTTACGGGCGACATGTACACTTCATGTCGCCCGTTTTTTTATTCTCTCAACCCGAATCCTTCGCCGATGAAAATACTCCACACCTCTGACTGGCATCTCGGCCGTCGTCTTTACGGCCGTACCCGTTATCCTGAATTTACCGCTTTTCTTGACTGGCTTGCCCAGACCATTGAGGTCCAGCAGGTCGATGCCCTTG
>JBFHIO010000132.1:0-5570 GCA_041596435.1 Desulforhopalus sp.
CACAACCTGCTCCCGGGCCCCTTTAGCTTTTACCGCCCGGGTAAACGCATCCCTCGCCGCCTGCTGACATTTCCTGCAGGCATTGAAAGGTACGGTGAAACCATGCAGCAGCTCCCCTGCGCCGTCTGCTTCAACCTCAGTGTATCCGGGGCAGTCCGGGCAGAGTTTATAGCGTCTCACCTGGTCGACACCAAAACCGGTGGTGTCGTAGTAGATCGACTTCCGTTCCACCACTTCCTCTCCGCGACGGACGCTGGTGTCCCATTTCTTACGTGCTGCAAAGATATCAAGCGCGTTCCGGCAAACGCTCTCAATATGAGCATTCATCTCCGCTGATTGCACAAAACGCCGCGGATCGTAGTCTGGCTCGCGCACATTACTGGTATCCAGCCCGGCCATGGCAAGGATAATCCCAAGGTTGGTGTAGGGCAGCGCCCCTTCAATGGAATACCCGCCCTCCAGCACACAGATATCAGGATTAATCGCCTTGTTCAAACGGGCATACCCCTGGGCTGTAAAATTCATATTGGTGAGGGGATCGGTATAATGGTTATCCTGCCCCGCAGAGTTAAGCACCAGCTCGGGTTTGAAGGCTTCCAGCAAAGGCAGCACCACCCGGTCCGTCACCATGCTGAACCCCTCCTCTCCGGTACCTGGAGGAAGTGGCAGATTGATGGTGTACCCCTGGGCGGCAGGCCCGCCAGCCTCACCTTGAAAGCCGGTACCCGGATAAAGAGTTCGACCGTCCTGATGGAGGGAGATGAAGAGCAGATCAGGATCGTTGTAGAAGATATCCTGAGTCCCGTCGCCATGGTGACAGTCGGTATCCACAATGGCGATACGGCGCACGCCGTAGTGGCGGCGGATATATTCCACCATGATTGCCTCAATATTGGCAATACAGAAACCGCGGTCCCCGAAGACAGTCTGCATGGCGTGGTGCCCCGGCGGGCGGACAATTGCAAAGGCCCGTTCGACCTCTTTCTCCATCACTGCTTTCGCCGCCCGGATAGCCCCTCCGGCAGAGATCAGATGAGACTCGGTAAGCAGCTTTTTTGAAGAAGGCGCACAGAGGTGAACCCGATCAATATCGGCGTATTCCGCCAGATCCGGGTTAAAAAATTCAATTCCATCAACATCTTCCAGACCCTCTTCAACAATCTGGTCACGGGTGTAAAGCAAACGTTCCTCACGCTCAGGATGACTTGGAGTGATACACCAGTCAAAGGCAGGGAACAGAATAAGGCCGGTTTTGCGCACGGCCTGAGGCATATATTGTGTCATAATTTCTCCTTGATTCTCTCATGGGAACCTTGAACAACCAGTCTTTCGCCCATCTTCTTCGTTACAATCAAAAATTTATCCTCCGACAAAGCGAGGAACGAGACGTCGAGATATCACGAATATGCCTGCGGTAAATTTCCTCATGTGCCTCGAAGATGAACGAAATACAAGGTTCTTCAAAATCCCATTCATGGAAGCCCTGATGGAACACGATGCTAAGCACCCTCGGTTCACACGCCTGCAAGCCCCGGCTGAACCTGCGCCTTGAGAGCAATAACCTTTCCGGTGGCAGAGAAACCGCGTACCGTGTTCATCTCCTCCCGCTCAACAAATTCCACTGGCGGAAGTTCCCCCTCAAGACCGGCCTGAGCCGCAAGATGCTGAATTGCCGCTGCAAGACTTTCCTCGGCGTCTTTCATGTCGTAACTGCGCCCAATCTCCTCGTGCAGGCCAATCTCCGGAATGGAGAGCGTGCCGTCACTGCTGTTGGCGTAGAGAGAAGCAGAGAGTGTCGGCCGGGTTCGCGCTGCACCAATGGCATTGGCCACCTCGTAATTCAACGGCACCTCACAGGGCAGGTCGAAAGCCGCCGCCAGTTCGCTGCGCAGAGCCTCGGCGGGGCCACCCACGGCAATAATCTCCGTCGGTTCCAGCCGCTGTCGTTCAAGCAGAGCGGAGACGGTATATACCGGACGGGCAAAGACCTCTTCCACCATCTGATCCACAGCCTGTTTAATCTTCTGTCCAAAACTCAGAAGAACCTCTCTGGCCGTCTCTTCCGGCGGATTATTGGGGAGAATAAGACGCAGCGCCTCAGCAGCGCGTTCTCGATTCCCTTCCATGCGATTAAGCACCACCATGGCATCAGAGGGAGTAGCTCCTGTGATTTTACCTTCACTGAAGGCTGCAGGAACACCGTGACGCTGCGGACCAATCACATATCCGTCCTCTGTCCACTTCACCTCACTGTCACCCCCCAGCCCGACACTGCGGGTGTTGAGTGCGCGAATGAGTGTCGGCCGCCCCATAACGGTTACTCCGTAGGGCTCCATCAACGGGACACCATCGGCAAAGAGGCCAATGTCAGTGGTGGTACCGCCAATATCCAGCACCACGAAATCTTTTTCTCTCGGAGTAAGCGCCAGCGCCCCCATTACACTTGCCGAGGGGCCGGAGAGAACAGACTCGCAGGGAACCGCCTCCGCCCGTTCGAGGGGAATAGTGCCGCCATCAGCTTTCAACACAGAGAGAGGCGCGGTGATACCGAGGCGTTTCACTCCTGCGTGAATTGCTTCGGAAAACTGTTGGAAACGGGTCTTGAGTCCGGCGTTTATCCAGGTTGTATAGACTCTGCGGGGGAAATTGGGCAGCCCGGAGAGGTTGTGTCCACAGGTAACATGGGAAAAAGATGCGGCCTGGCGGGCGAGATCCTGCTCCACCTGCGGGTTGCGGTGGGAAAATTTGGTCACCACGCCGATCGACTGCAGCCCTTTTGCCGAAAAGTCGGCCAGAGCGGTATTCACCAGCTCAGCCGTGGGAGATTTAATCAAACCGCCACGATGATCTATGGCGCCATCAAGAAAGACCAGATTCTCACCGCAGTCGAGAAACTCCGGATTAAGTCCCGGTCCGGCCTGCACCAGCATCCCCACTTCGTCCATCTCACCATTAACAATGGCGTTGGTGCACAGGGTTGAGCTGAGATGCACCTGGTCAACCTGGCCTGCATTGTCGCCGAGAAGTTTTTCCAGCAGGGCAATAATAACCCCGCTCAAGTTGTCGTGATCAACAGGGATTTTCGCTTTGGCAAGCAGATGTTCCCCTTCAAGTAAAACACCATCAGCGTTGGTGCCGCCGACGTCAATTCCCACTGTTTTCATAATAACCCTCCTTCTGGGTACCTTGAATACGCGTGTATTTCGTTCATATTCGAGAAACAGGAGAAAATTTACCACAGGCGTATAAATGATATCTCGACGTCTCGTTCCTCGCTTTGTCGGAGGATAAATTTTTAACTGTAACGAAGAAGATGGACGAAAGACTGGTTATTCGATATTCCCTTCCGGGGACCTTGAATGCGCTTGTATTTCGTTCATATTCGAGGCACAGGAGAAAATTTACCGCAGGCATCTCATTGATATCCGAGAATAAATTTTTATCTGTAACAAAGAAGATGGGCGATTATTCAAGGTACCCTTCTGTTAAGAAACTATATACAGTGTACTACTTCATTCCTGCCAGTTCATCGGATAAATTGGAAAATCCAGGCCATATACTTGCCCGTTTGACCATCAGGAAGTAATATATAGTGTTTACATTTGTTATCAGGCAATTGCCGCACAAAGCTGGGAGGAAACAAGCTCATGACAAAATTGAAAATTTACGAATATCCGGATCATGTTCTCCGGGAAGAAACCCGTACGATTACGGAATTCGATGACGGCCTGAAAAAACTTGTCGAAGACATGGCTGAAACCATGTGGGATGCCCCGGGTATAGGGCTTGCAGCCCCGCAGGTTGGAAAATCTCTTAAATTGATCGTGGTGGATTACAGTCGCCAGAGCGGGAAAGAAGAAGACTGCATGCCGCTGATCAACCCGGAGATCATTGAATTCGAGGGCAGTCAGGTCGATGAAGAAGGCTGTCTCTCTGTGCCCGAACTCTTTGCCAATGTAACACGGGCCCAAAAGGTCACCGTCCGCTATCAGGATCTTGAAGGCAAGGTTCTTGAGCTCTCCGCTGAAGACCGCTTTGCCGTAGTACTGCAGCATGAAATTGACCACATCAACGGAGTCCTTTTTCTTGATCACCTCAGCCGTCTCAAACGGAATCTATACAAAAAGAAAGTAAAAAAACGGGTGAGGGTTGAACAACATGCCTGAGCCTCTGCGCATCATATTTATGGGCACCCCCCAGTTTGCTGAAGCATCCCTGCAGGCACTGCTCGACGGTCCAGACGAGGTGGTGGCGGTTGTCACCCAGCCAGACCGTGCAAAAGGGCGTGGTAAAAAGATGCAGGAGCCTCCGGTGAAGATCCTCGCGAAGGCCAACGATATCCCGGTACTTCAGCCTACGGCGGACATTCGCAGTGAGGAATTCCAGAACGGGATTGCCTCCTACCAGCCCGATCTTATTATCGTTGCCGCCTATGGTCGCATGCTGCCCAAAAAGCTGCTCGAACTGCCGACGCTGGGATGCATCAACGTCCATGGTTCCCTGTTGCCGAAATATCGCGGTGCTGCGCCGATTCAGCAGTCAATCATAAACAATGACAGCGAAGTGGGCGTCACCATCATGCAGATGGACGAAGAGATGGACACCGGCGATATTCTCTGTCGCTCCAGAATCCTTCCCGATCCCGGGGAGACTGCGGGGTCTTTGTTCGTCAAGCTCGCCGCCCTCGGCAGCGGCACCCTGCTGCGCGCCATCCGCGGGCTCAAAGAAGGTACGCTTCTTCCCACCCCGCAGGACAATTCCATCGCAACCTATGCACCAATGCTGAAAAAGGAAGACGGCCTGATCAACTGGCAGCTGGATGCGGAGAATCTGGAATCTCTCATCCGCGGACTGGATCCGTGGCCGACCGGCTACTGCTTTTTCAATGGTAAAAGGCTGCGCCTGTTCAAGCCTGAGGTTGTCTATCTCGACCCCGTGGCCGCCCCGGGAACCGTTATCCAGGCCGATGAAGCAGGACTTGTTATCGCCTGCGGCACCAATGCCCTGAAGATCAACGAGATTCAACCGGAAGGGAAAAAACGGATGAAAACAACCGACTGGCTGCGCGGAGCCAACCTGGCCGCAGGCACCAGTCTGCAGCCGGAGGAGTCTGCGTGACCCGGCTTATTGTTGCTGTCGCCACCGGCCTCTACAGCGGTCTGCTGCCAAAGGCTCCGGGAACCTGGGGTTCCCTCTTTGCCTTTTTACCGTGGTATTTCATGCGCGGCCTTGAGATGCCGGTCTATCTCTCCATCGCCGCCGCCGTCTTTGTCATCGGCACCTTTGCCGCCGGCTCAGCAGAGAAGATTTTTGACCGCCCGGATCCCGGCTGTATCGTTATTGATGAGATTCTCGGCGTTTTCATCACCATGACAGCAGCCCCTGCCCCGGACAACCCGCTCTGCTGGCTGCTCGGGTTTGCTCTTTTTCGCCTTTTTGACGTGCTGAAACCGTTTCCTGTAAACTGGCTGGACCGCTGTCTGCACGGCGGTCTCGGTATCATGCTTGATGATGTCATGGCGGGAATTTACGCCTTGATATGCCTGCAAATCCTCTGGCGTGTCGGAGCG
>JBFHIO010000133.1:0-5568 GCA_041596435.1 Desulforhopalus sp.
CCGATAGTTGATCTGCCACTGTTGAAAACGGGCTTCTTTGTCGCTGCGTTCGATGCCGAGTTCCCGGTAGAGCTGGGAGCCGGTTTCCACTCGGCGACGCTTGTATTCCCCCTTCCACTGAACCGGGTAATACCGATAGTCCATCTTGCCCTCGCCGCGAATCTCCAAAAAAGCATTTTCCATGGCATCGGCCAGTTCAAGACGTTTCTTTCCCTGTACCACCGCTACCTTCCACGGTTGGGCGTTGGTTCCCGAAGGAGCGTGGCGGGCGGCATCGAGTACCGCGACAATTTTCTCTTTTGGCACATCTTTATCAAGAAAAGCGCGGACAGATTTGCGCGCGAGCAGAGCCTGTTTAACGTCCATAGCTGTCTCCGGTGTAATATTGAACGGGGAGTAATCGAGGGTTTTCTCGTGATTTTCTGCGAAAAATGAAATGATTCAAGGGTTCCTTAATGGCCTCGGAGCAGTATTTTCACCGAGGTGTGCTTCCCATACCATACAGGCAGTGGTGTGGCAAGGGGAGCAGACAGGAGCCACTGGAAATTTCCAGCACTTCAAGGTATTCTGGCGTTTCCGGGAGGAGATAAACAACAGGAAACCTTGAATAATCGCCCATCTTCTTTGTTACAGTCAAAAATTTATCTTCGGAGGTAAGTGCTGGATTCCGATATCAGGTAAACCGGTGATGAACGATACGCTGGTATACGTACTTTCGGTAAATTTTCTTCTGTGCCTTGAATATGAACGAAAGAGAAGATTATTATTGGTTGCCAATATCTTAACATGAAAGGAGCTTTCCATGAAGAAAAAGACTCTCATTTCCACAATCGTGTTCACCGCTGCGGCGCTCACCTTTTGCGGAAGTGTTTTTGCTGAGACCTGGCACTCTTCCCATAAAGGAGATACGCATCGCCCCCGTTCTTCTGTAAACAGAGTATACGGCTGGAATATTCCCGCCGACAGAGCCAGAGGTAATTCTCAATGCCATCGCTTTACGCTGAAAGTTTCTGGCGGACAGGGTTTTGCCCGCCTCCTCTCCATGCCGGACAGTAAACACAACACTCTGAAGAGGGGTGAGGGAACAACAAAAGGTTATGTCTGCTTTCCTGGCTATGGGAAGCTGACTCTCGGCAAGGATAATCCTGCTGTACGGGTGAAGCTTGGTATTGCCGATTATGGCACGTGGATCTTTGATCCGGGTGATAGAGGAAGCCGGAAAAAAAACGGCTGGTATCGTGCTTCGTGGCAGATTTGACTGTTTGTTGTTTCGGATTTTATGTAATGTCGAAAAGGGTTCCCTGCTTTTTACAGGACATAACCAGCGCAGGTCGGAGCTCCCATGAAGGGAACTTCGGCCTGCGTTTATTATTTACTGGCTTAAGTGTGTGTGATTAGAGGGAACGGATATGAACGAAGCACAAGGTTCTTCAAGGTTTCCTAGAGTGCTTTAACAAACTCCCGACCAAATTCACGGCAGGTCTCTTTCTGCTGATTATCGGGATTCCATGTGATTTTCAGACCCTCAACTGGAAGTTCAAAGCCTGCTTTTCCCAGTTCTTCACTGATCATTTTCACCGCTTCGCCACTCCAGCCATAACTGCCGAAGGCAGCTCCTTTCTTGTTTTTGAATTTCAGGCCGCGGATCTCTTCAAGCATTGCTGCTACACTGACAAGATATCCGTTGTTGACGGTAGGGGAGCCGACCATGATTGCTTTCGACTTGAACACCTCGGAGATCACATCATTCTTATCGCTGTGGGCAAGGTTGAAGAGTTTGACGGTTACTTTGTCGTCTACCTCGCGAATACCCCTGGCGATTTCTTCTGCCATAACGCGCGTGCTCTCCCACATGGAGTCATAGAGCAGGGTGATCTGATTTTCCTGATAGTTGTCGGCCCACTGCAGATACTGCTCTACCACCTTCACTGGATTGTCGCGCCAGATGATACCGTGGCTCGGGCATATCATCTCGATGGGGAGTTCCATCTCCAGAATTTCATTGATCTTGCGACTGACCTGTGCGCTGAAAGGGGTGAGGATATTGGCGTAATATTTCAGGGCTTCCTCCTGCAGTTCGCCCTGGTCTACACAGTCATTGAAGAAAAATTCTGAGGCATAGTGCTGGCCGAAACCGTCATTGGAAAAAAAGATGTTGTCTCCGGTGAGAAAGCTCATCATGGTGTCTGGCCAGTGGAGCATGGGGGTTTCGACGAAGATCAGCTCTTTACCGTTGCCGAGGTCTATCTTGTCACCGGTCTTCACTATCTTGAAGTTCAGGTCGAGATGGTAAAGTCCGCGGATATACTTTTCACCGTTTTTAGTGCAGTAGACCGGGACATCAGGAATCTTTTCCATCAGCAGGGGCAGGCCGCCGCTGTGGTCGTTTTCGTTGTGGTGCATGACAACAGCATCAATTTTCTGCAGATCAACCGTCTGTTCCAGGTGTTCCAGCCACTCACGGGCATAAGGTGCCCATACGGTGTCGAGGAGGACGGTCTTCTCCTCTTCGATGAGGTAAGAGTTGTAGGATGAGCCGCGGTGGGTGGAATATTCATCCCCGTGAAATTTCCGAAGTTCCCAGTCTGTCTTGCCCACCCATTTTACGTTTCCTTTGATTTTCATTTGCTTTCCTCTCGATTTTTGTTGTGCTGGAGAATTCTGTTTCCAGGCCTGTGTAATATCAGCAACGTGCTGTGCTGGTCGCTTTATGATGTGTCAGGGAGAGTAAAGCAAGTGACGTGCCAAAAAAGAAAAGGTCAAAAAAAGCTGAAAAACAGGTGGTTGCAACGGGAGGAAAATCGCGAAGGGGAGTGTGTTGTCATTTCAAATACGAAACGGCGTGTTCATTCTGACAACAGCGTCATGGAAATGAAAACTGCCAGCGCTGTCGGAAGTCCTCTGTCGGTGGGCTGTTGTCTGGGCGGCTCGGCCCGCATATTCATTGAAAAAGGAGGAGGTTGCCTGCAGGCTGTGGGATTTCCCTGCCTTCGCAGGGAGAAGGCAGGGGCTGCTGGTTTGTCTTTCCGCGATGCTGTGGCCAGAGATGTGTTTATTTCTCAGCGGTGTGGTGATGGTGTGGCGCTTCGTGGTGATGCCCTTCCACAACTTTTAATTGCGGTCCCTCCGGAGGTAATTGCTGCATGCGCAGGGGAGGCAGCAGCCCGCAGCGTGCGAGCAATTCCTTATCTTTGAAGACAGTCATCGGCGGGGCAACAGCGGCGACTTTCCCCTCGTGGAGAATCACTACCCGGTGACAGAGATCAAGCACCAGATCCAGATCGTGGCTGGCAATGAGCTGGCTGTGGGTGAACCCCTTGAGCTGTTCGATTATCCGTCTGCGGGCCATGGGGTCAAGGGCGTTGGCCGGTTCGTCGAGCACCAGCATGGACGGGGTGGAGGCCAGCACGGTAGCGATGGCTGCTGCCCGCTTTTGGCCGCCGGAGAGATGGTAGGGCGGGCGGTCGGCGAGGTGAGCAATGCCTGTACGCTTGAGTGTTTCCAGCACCAGCGGGGTCAGCTCCGGCTCCTCGACACCGAGGTTGGCGGGGCCAAAGGCGACATCTTCAAAAACGGTGGGCATGAAGAGCTGATCGTCGGCATCCTGAAAGACAAATCCGAGGGTACGGCGCACTTCGGCAATAGTGGACGGGGTTATCTTGAGTCCACCGAGGTCGATGGAGCCGCTCTGTGCCACGAGAAACCCCCCAAGCAGCTGGAGAAGGGTCGATTTTCCAGCGCCGTTGGCCCCAATCAGGCCGATACGCTCGCCGTGGTGCATTTCAAAACTCACTTCCGAGAGGGCTTTGGTTCCATCTGGATAGGTGAAACTGACGGAATTAAAATGGAGATAATGGTGACTCATTGTGGTTGTCCTGTGAGCAGTGTTCCGAGCAGCAGTGGCAGATTGGAGCGACAGAGCAGGGCAAAACCCGCCCAGCCCGCAAGCCAGAGGGTATCGCGCAGCCGCCAGTGCAGTGGGGCACCGGCGGGAACCTCACCGTTGAAACCGCGGGCAAGCATGGCGTTATGGATACGTCCGGCACGGGCAAGAGAGCGCAGAAAAAGATTTTGCAGAAGTTGCGCCGCCAGCTTCAACGGCATCCGTCCCCTGCGTGAGCCGGAGCGCAGTCGCCAGGCCCGTTCCATGCGCTGAAACTCCTCGCCGATGACGAAGAAGTAGCGGAAAAGCATCTGCAGCTGGGTAATAAAAAGGGCGGGGACCTTCAGCCCGGCAAGGCCACGGCTGATATTGAGAAGTCCCACCGAGGCGATGAGCAGGAGGGCCGTGGCTGCACTGATCAGGGCGCGCAAAGTAATTGAGCTGAGGGTGAACCAGCCTGTGGAAATTTCTGCGCCACCGGGCAGCGTGACCGTTCCCTGCTCCAGCCAGGGATTGAGCAACCCGATCATCAGGGCGAAAGGGAGCACCGGCAGGATCCGCTTCACCAGCCACAGGGCCGGGATGTCGGCCAGCACCATCAGGGTAAGGGGGAAAGCGGTCAACGGCAGCAGGACCATCACCTCACCTTTTCCGGCTCCGGTCATGGCAATCACTGTGCACAGTGCGGAGAGGATGATGGCGCGGGGATCAAGGGCGCTGATCAGACCTTCGGCAGCAAAGCTGTCGAAGCTTCGCCAGCCGTCAATGGTAGAGGAAAGACGGCTCATTTTACCCCTTGGAGAACGGTACTGCGCTTCTTCTCTGCCGCGTTTTCAACAGCATGGCAAGAAGCAGTACGAGAGTAAGGGTGAGGGCTGATCCGATGAGTCCTGCGGCCGAAGTGCGCCAGGAGATGGCAGAATCCGTATTCCCCGGAGTTCCCAGCTGATAATCCGGCAACAGGGAGGTACTCTGCTGCAGCTCGGCGCTCTTCTGGTGCAGCAGGTCTGCGGCGGGTTGTTGTCCGGCATCCTCTGTGCCCTCAACCCGTGCCACTGACCATTCCAGCCCATCGGGATTACTTGAGGCAAACCATGAAAGCATTCCCGCGAGCAGTGCTGCGGCAATGGCGAAGGCAACCACGGTGCGGCGGCTGCCAACTCTCTTGCTCTTTGGACCGAGGAACAATTCTGCCCCTTCACTGGAAAAGGCGAACAGGACAACCGACGCGGTAATCAGTCCTTCACCAACGCCGATGAGAATGTGGATTGGTACAATTACCATCAGAAACTTGAAAAAAGGCAGGGTCGTGATTCCACTGAGGACTGTCTGTACCGTGATGGTGAAGGCCCCCGCAGTCATGGCGATGATGCCGGTGACGAGGGAGACTGTAACCACCCTCCGCCGTGAAGAGTCGCGCGATACCAGTGGCCGCCAGAGAAAAGGATAGACGAGGAAGCAGGGAATGAATCCCATATTAAACAGATTTGCACCATAGGCGAGCAGTCCGCCGTCGGCAAAGAGCAGGGCCTGCACAAGCAATACTGAGGCAATGACGATAAAGCCGGCCGCTGGCCCGAGTAGAACGGCAAGGAGCAGGGCGCCGGCAATGTGCCCGCTGGAACCTGTGCCGGGGATAGTGAAGTTAATCATCTGAGCGGCGAAGACGAAAGCTCCGAGTACTC
>JBFHIO010000134.1:0-5557 GCA_041596435.1 Desulforhopalus sp.
CTTTAAAGGTGAAGGGCGAAGTGTTGATATCTATGGAAGGAAAGGTGATTGTACCCATGTAAAGCTCGCAGATCCCCACTACCGGATTGAGAACAATCTTCTGAGGCTGGAGGTTGCTCTGTCTATTCATGGTGGCACGGAAATGGGCGACAACTGCCTCTTCCCCATGGAGTGGAGTGGTTACCTTGTTCTCTGGCAAAAACCTGTTTTTACAAGGAGCGAATTCGGCCTTTCATTTAAGGTGGTTGGCTCCAAACTGCTTGGAAGAAACCGGGAACCGGCAACCATTGCCGGAGTTCTCTGGGATCTGGTGAAAACGAATGTTTACGGCTACATGGAGCGTGTTCAGGTGGATCTTGCACCCCCTGTTGGTCATCTGCAGTCTTTTCTGAAGCCCCTTTTTAAAAAAGAAGTTCAAGCGGAGACAACTGCCATGCTTGAATCTCTGCACAGGGGGAAGGTCTATGTGCGGGATAAGAAACTGATTGTTGAACTGGTAGCTGAAGCAAAAGAGGTCTATCAGCCCGCAGCTGTTCCCGTTCCTTTTACCCCGGAACAGCGCACCCAGGTCGTGGAGTTGTGGGAGCGGTGGGATTCGTTTTTGGTCACGTTCATCAATCAGATTGCACATGGCTTTCTCCCGCCGGAAGATCGCCAGCTGCTCATGGACAGCCTGCTTGAGTCCCGCTATGCATTTGCCGCGGCCCTTGAAAAGCCGGAGCTTGAAGGTGATCTGGTCCGCCTGCAGTTTGTGCAGGTCTGGAAAAATCTCTCGCCTCTTTTTCGACGGCAACTCCAGAGCGAGTCATCAGGAAACAGCCTTGGATTTCTTGCATTTTTAACGGCTGCCGATGCCCTGACCATGTTTGATGGGATGGGCCCTGCTTTTGGGATTGAACTGAGCCAGCAGGGATTGCTGATGCTTGCTGAAATGTTATCAGGCCATCCAACGCCACTTCCTTACCTGTTTGCTCCTGATGAAAATTTGCGAAAGCTTTTTGAAATGCAGCCTGAGGAGGACAGTGAAGAGCCTCTCAATGATCTTCAGGAGATTGACCTGGGACCAGCCAGAGAACCGCTTTCCCAGCTGCTGAATTTTTTCGTGAGTCCTGCCTGTGCAGCCGAGTCTAAAGCCGCGCCTGATTATTCTGAAATCCTCAAGTGGAAGGTTCCTGAGGACCCGTATCCTGAGTACATTGAAAAAGTTCGTGCCGTACTTGACCGGGCTGCGGGGGGCATTGTCTCCCAACAGAAAATTCCGGCATCGCTGAATAAAATGTTTGTGGAGATGATTTCAGCCGTAGCCTGGCAGGAAAGTTGTTTTCGTCAGTTTATTGTGAAAGGTAATAAATTGACATATCTCCCCTCCTATAACGGGAGTTCTGTGGGGCTGATGCAGATAAACGTGCGAATCTGGCGGGGGCTGTATGATCCCAATCGTCTGCGCTGGGATATTAATTATAACGCTGTGGCCGGCTCTGAAATCGTTGCCCTTTACTTGAATCGTTATGCCTTAAAAGATGCGTCATTGTTGAAGAATAACAGGTCAGACCTGCTCGCGCGTCTTGTCTATGCCATGTATAACGGTGGGCCGGGACAGTATAAGAAATTTCTGCAACGGGAAAAGAGAGGAAAACACTATAAAAGCGGTAAGCTCTTTGCTCAGAAACTGAAATGGGTGAAAAATAAAGACTGGCAGAAACTCCGTCTCTGCCTGATGGTGAGATAATTCCGTCTTCACCCCATGCTTCTGTTCCCCGTGTATGTGGTTCAGAAGCATGGATATGAATTGAGAGGATTATTCGGTGGAGACACCCGGGCAAGCAGGTGGAGGTGGAAAGGATTCTGCAGTCAGAGAGTTTCTTCTCTGACCGGCAGGTCTTACTTCTTTTTCTTTTTGACCAGTTCCTTGTTGGCGTTTGCCTTGAGGAACTCGGCGAAATTCCGTTTTATCTTTGGCAGTTTATAGAGTTTTCCGTAAACGTCCTTGTTGGTCTGTTTGGCGACGGTGGAGGGGTCGAAGTAGGCCTTGGCGTTGTCTACCGTGAGGACGAAGGGCGGCTTGCCGTTCTTCACAAGAATGTAGCCCATCATCAGGCACCCGGTTCGATGGTTGCCTTCAAAAAAGAGCTGAGGCTGGCTCACCCCCATAATATATACACCTGCCGCCTGCACCCAGGCTGTGCTTTTTTTATGCTTTTCTGCCCACTTGCGCATATGGCTGATGCTGAACTTCTCTGCTTTGTAGAAGCGGTCGGTGGTGTGTTTGATATGTTCGGCAAAGTCTTTACGCCGCTCCGGGTCGGTGCCGCAGAGGACGATATGGTTCATCTCAAGGTAATGATTCAGTTCATAGCGGTCGAGGGGATTGATGCCCTTGCGCAGGAGTCTGTCAACATAGGTGTAACCCTCCAGCATGTTCTCAATAATTGTGTCATCAAGAACCTCGCGCCGCATCATCAGGCTGGCGTTAATCTTTTCCCAGTTTTTCTGAACCTGTTTAAGAGATATTTCAATCTCTTCCAGGTTCATTTTGTATGATTTTGCCATAACGTCCTCAGATTCCCCGGAGAGAAAAAACATGTTGTCACCTTAAAAAAGGACAAAAAGGGATACTTCTTAAAAAGCATCTCTTTTTATACTCGTGATTCTTCTTGAAAAAAAGGGGACTCAGGAAAATTCTCCGTGCAGATACTCTTTGGTGAGTTGTTCCTGCGGATTGCTGAAGAGCTCTTTCGTGGCGGCCATCTCCACGAGATAGCCGGTGCGTCCGCCCATGGAAATATCAACACTGAAGAAGGCTGTCTGATCGGCCACCCGCTGTGCCTGCTGCATGTTGTGGGTAACAATACAGACCGTAAAGCGTTCCTTCAGCTTGAGCATAAGCTCTTCAATTTGCCGGGTGGCGATGGGGTCGAGTGCTGAACAGGGTTCATCCATTAACAGGACCTGCGGTCCGGTGGCGATGGCGCGGGCGATACAAAGACGCTGCTGCTGACCGCCGGAGAGTGACAACCCGCTCTTTTTCAGTTTGTCTTTTACTTCATCCCAGAGAGCACCATCGCGCAGTGCCTTCTCCACCTGCTCATCCATATTGCCCTTGAAGCGGTTGAGGCGCAGGCCAAAGGCGACATTTTCATAGATGGACATGGCAAAGGGGTTCGGCTGTTGGAAAACCATGCCGATGTTACGGCGCACGGCAACCGGATCCACCTTTTTGTCGTAGATGTCCATGGAGTGAAATTGAACGGTACCGAAGAATTTGAAGCCGCGGATAAGATCGTTCATACGGTTGATGCTGCGCAGAACGGTTGATTTTCCACAGCCGGAGGGACCGATAAAACCGGTGATCTGATTCTTTCTGATCGGCACATGGCTGTCACGCACCGCAAGAAAATCGCTGTAAAATATTTTCTCTGCTCTGCAGTCGAGGATGACGTCATCCTGAAGTAGTGTGTTCATTGTTTTCCTTAATTCCGAGTGCGGGAGCCGATCCAGCGGCTGACCATGTTGAGGATGAAGACCAGTACGACAAGAACGAGGGAGGCCGCCCAGGCCAGCTCAAGTTGGTTCTCCGAGGTTGAATTGGAGTAATTGTAGATGAGGACCGCAAGGGAGGCGGTAGGATCATTGGGTTCCAGAGCATATTCACTGAAGATTGCGGTGAAAAGCAGAGGTGCAGTTTCCCCCGCCGCACGGGCAACGGCAAGTACGACACCGGTGATAATGCCCGGCAGGGCGACCGGCAGGATGACCTTTGTCATCGACTGGCTCGGGGTGCAGCCCATGCCGAAGGCCGCTTCTTTCATACGTTTTGGCACCATCTTGATCGTCTCTTCAGCGGTCAGCAGGATGGTGGGCAGCATGAGTATGGCCAGCGCGACTCCCCCCGCCCAGGCAGAGTAGCCGCCCATGGTAATAACCATAATGGCATAGGCGAAAACACCGGCAATAATGGATGGCAGTCCGGACATCGTTTTGGCGGAGAAGCGGGCAACGGCGGCGATTTTGCTGTGCGGGCCGAGTTCTGCGAGATAAATGGCAGCCAGCACGCCGAAAGGAACTGTGATCAGAGCGGCGATGCCAACCATGAAGAGGGTTCCGATAATAGCATTGCTGATGCCGCCACCGACGGGCTGAAAGGCGATGGGTGGCAGGTCGGTAAACAATTCAAAATTAATACGTGAGCCGCCGCGGTAGATCAGCATGACCAGCACTGAGAAGAGCGGGACACAGGCCAGTATGGCACAGATGACGGTTATTGAACTCAGTAGAATCGATTTCAGCGCCCGCGGCTCGAAGGGTTGACGTTCCAGATTGGGCAGTTGCAGAAGGTCGTTTTTTGTTTCGTTCATCGCTCATCCCCCTTCATTGAGGTCGCGCTGATGATGAGGGTTCCGAGCATGTTCACAACGAGGGTGATGAGCAGCAGGGTACATGCCGCGTACATCAGCACGCCAGTCTGGTTCAGATCCGCCTCGGGGAAGTTGAGAGCGAGAAGGGCGGCAAGGGTGGTTGCCGGGGAGAATATGGAGAGTGAGACGGTGGCGCTGTTGCCGACCAGCATGGCAAGGGCCATGGTCTCACCGAGGGCGCGGCCGAGGCCGAGCACGAGGGCGCCGGATATCCCGCCGGATGCGGTGGGAAGAATGACCCGCAGAATTGCCTCCCAGCGGGTGGCTCCCATGCCGAAAGCAGCCTCTTTTGTTTTATAGGGGACGGCCCGCAGGGCGTCTTGAGAGATGGCGGCGATGGTTGGCAGAATCATAATGGAGAGAACGAGTGCGGCTGAAAACATGCCGAAGCCGCTGAAGCTGGTGGAAAAGAGTGGGAACCAGCCAAAGGAGGAGTGAAGTTTGTCGGCCACCGGCTGCAGGATGGGGATGAGTACATAGATGCCCCAGAGGCCGTAGACGACGCTGGGAATGGCCGCGAGCAGCTCCACAATATTTTTCAGGATCACCTCAAGCTTGTGGGGCAGAAAGTCCTGGGTGAGGAAGATGGCGATGGTGATGCCGAAGAAGCCGCCGAGCACCAGGGCGAGAAAAGAGCTGTAGAGCGTTCCCCATATCTGCGGCCAGAAGCCGAACCGGTTGTTGTTTGCGTCCCAGTCGGAGGAAAAGAGCAGGCTGAGACCATGCTCCTTCAGTGCGGGGAGTGCCTGGCCACCGATTCTAAAGACGATGAAAGCAAGAAGGAGCACCGTCGCCCAGGTAAAAACAAGGGTGAGGGTGCGGAAGCACTTGTCGAAGGTTTTGTCCACAGTCGTGGGCGGAGCGGCAAGGGTTTCCTTGTGGTTCAGGATGCCTTCTTCCCTGTTTTCTGCTGCCATGTTTTTTTCTCTCTTCTTCGTATTTGTTCCGGAAGACAGCCTCAATGGTTGTTTCCGGAAAAGAAGTCAGGGAACATTGAAGATGAACGAAATACAAGGTTCTTCAATGTCCCCGTTACTCTCTGTACTGGTGAAAAGGACGCACAATCCACCGCCGTACGCCTTCTGGGTATCTTGAATAACCAGTTTTTCGCCCATCTTCTTCGTTACAGTAAAAAATTTATC
>JBFHIO010000135.1:0-5532 GCA_041596435.1 Desulforhopalus sp.
CAGGCTCTCCGCCAGTCCCTCTCCCGTAAAAGTATTGGGAATAAGGTCGGCGTTGATACCATACTTAAAGAGCAGATCGGCAGTGGCCCTGCCCACACAGGCAATGTCCGGCCCTTTCAGATCCCGGGCGTCCATTCCCTTGTTATGCAGACGGTCGAAGAAATATTTAACCCCGTTAATAGAGGTAAAAAGGATCCAGTGATATTCCTTGAGCCTCTCCAGCTCACCGTCAATCTCATCGTAATTTTCCAGCGGCAGGATGTTAATAGTGGAGCACTCAAAGCACTCTGCCCCCTGCTCTTCCAGGCCGGATACAAGGTCGCTGGCCTGTTGCCGGGTACGGGTAACAAGAATTTTACGCCCAAAAAGCGGCCGCTTCTCATACCAGTCCAATTTCTCCCGCAGCGAAACAACCTCTCCCACCACAATCAGCGCGGGAGCTGTGATCCCGGCATCAATAACAATTTGGGCAATAGTGTCAAGCGTGCCGACCACTGAACGCTGGCGCGGAGTAGAAGCCCAGCGCACTACAGCCACAGGGGTCTTCGGAGATCGTCCGTTTTTTAACAGTTTTTCGACAATATTCGGCAGGTTTTTAATTCCCATATACACGACCAGCGTACCAGCTCCGGTGGAGAGCTTTGCCCAGTCAATATTGGATGCCGCCTTGGTGGGGTCTTCATGACCCGTAAGAAAGGCTACCGTCGCAGTGTAGCCACGGTGGGTGATGGGAATTCCGGCATAGGTGGCAGCAGCGGTGGCGGAGGTCACTCCGGGAACCACTTCAAAATCCATCCCCTGATCGGCCATTACCTCAAGCTCTTCACCACCGCGCCCGAAGATAAAGGGGTCTCCACCCTTCAGTCGCACAACCCTCTTGCCGTCCTTTACCAGTTTGACCAGAATGGCGTTGATTTCTTCCTGAGTGTGGTTGTGCTTCGCACCACCCTTCTTGCCGACATAATACAGTTCGGCATCTGCAGGAGCAAGCTGCAGAAGTTTGGGGTTGGCAAGATAGTCATAGACCACTGCGTCCGCCTTCTCCAGCAGGGATTTCCCCCGAACGGTGATGAGGCCCGGATCACCGGGTCCCGCCCCTACCAGATAAACTTTTCCGCTTTTCTTCATCGATTTGTCTTCGTTTGATTCGTCAATGCGGCGAATAATTCAACCATCCACCGCCCCGCCAGCCACTCTATTTGTGGCGACGAAAAGAGAAAGGGCTCTCTTGCAGTAAGAAAGCCCTTTACATAGTTACTTCAGTCTCGTCAGAAAAAGTGTACTTACAGCTCAGCCATAATGTCAGCAGTAACTTCGTCGATCGACTTGGAACCATCCACAGAGATTACCTTCACATCAGTCCCTTTGAAATAGTTGACAGCTGCCATGGTACCGGTGTCGGTATCATAGTAGATATCGTGGCGCTTGTTGATGGCGGCCTCGTCCTGATCGTCGGGGCGTGTTTTCAGCTCTCCGCCACAGACACGGCAAACAAGTTTACCATCTTTCTCCACCGGTTTAATGGCGTCGAAAGCAATATGATTGGGATGGTTGTTATCATTTACACAGAGACGACGTCCCGTGATCCGCACTTTGGCAACTTCGCGGTCAAGAACAATCTCAATAACATAATCCAGGGCCAGACCCTCTTTTTTCAGGGTATCAGCCAGAGTAGCAGCCTGGGCGCGGGAGCGCGGGAAACCGTCGAGGATCCAGCCGCTTTTGCAATCATCTTTCTGCAGCCGTGCAACCATCATGGGAATAGTGATGTCATCGGGTACCAGATCGCCCTTATCAATATAAACCTTGGCTTTTTTGCCCAGCTCCGTACCACCGCCGATGTGCTCGCGGAAGATAGCACCGGATTCAATGTGCGGAATATTAAACTTTTTATGCAGAATCGCACCCTGGGTTCCTTTACCACTGCCATTTGGCCCGAAAATGAGAATGTTTTTGCCCATGAAGATCTCCTCTGTTCAAGTTATTGTATATTGCACCACCGACAGGAATCTCCCGGCCGTGCGGGTTTCTCATCACGCTGGTTATTAACATGCAGATAAAGCGTTTTCAATATAGACGAAAAACGGGTACCGGGCCATAAAAATATCTTTTACCAATTTTTGACATCCGTTTGGAAAGAGAGTAAATTCAGAGCTTTTCAGGCTTCTCGCAGAAGCGGATCTCAGCCCGCCTGCACCACAGCCAGCCCTGCTTCTTAATTTTACCATTCACATACCATGAAAGACATTCGTATCGGGATTATCGGATTTGGAACCGTCGGCCAGGGACTCGGTCGCGCCATGCTGCAGCAGCAGAAACGCCTCGCCAGCAAAACCGGCATCAATTATGTGCTGCGCATGATTGCCGACACCTCACGCAAACCTCTGCCGCGGGAGTTTACTGACGTTACTCTGACCACCGATGCGAAGGAGATCATCAACGCCCCTGATATAGATATAGT
Organism: Desulforhopalus sp.; assembly: GCA_041596435.1. Lineage (GTDB taxonomy): Bacteria > Desulfobacterota > Desulfobulbia > Desulfobulbales > Desulfocapsaceae > Desulforhopalus. The sequence goes on from JBFHIO010000135.1 coordinate 2,462, forward strand.
AGTCGAGCTGATCGGCGGCATGGAACCAGCTAAAAGCTTTCTGCTCGCCGCCATCGCCAGTGGCAAGCATGTGGTCACCGCCAACAAGGCGCTGCTCTCGGTGCACGGTGCGGAGATTTTCAAGGCTGCTGCGGAGAAGAACGTTGAGGTGGGCTTTGAAGCCAGCGTCGGCGGAGGAATCCCGGTAATCAAGGCCCTGAGAGAGGGATTGGTCGCCAACCGCATTAACCGCATCCAGGGAATTATGAACGGTACCGCCAACTTCATTCTTTCCAAGATGACTGAAGAGGGGCTTCCCTTCGCTCAGGTGCTCAAAGAGGCACAGGAGCTCGGTTTTGCCGAGGCCGACCCCACTTACGACGTTGAAGGGATCGACACAGCCCACAAACTCGCCATCCTCATGAATATCGCCTACGGCCAGCGCGTTCAGCTTGACAATGTTACCGTAGAAGGCATCAGTAAAATCGAACCGATAGACATCAAATTTGCCCGAGATTTCGGTTATCGTATCAAACTGCTCGCGATCACCCATAACCACGGCGACAGCGTTGAGGCCCGGGTTCACCCCACCATGGTACCGGAAAGCCACATGCTGGCCAATATCAGCGGAGCCTTCAACGGTATCCTCATCAACGGCGACACCGTGGGTGACGTACTGCTCTACGGTCAGGGCGCAGGCATGATGCCCACCGGCAGTGCGGTAGCCGCCGACGTGGTGGATATCGGACGCAACATTGCCGACAACTGTATCAACCGCGTCCCACCCCTCGGCTGGCTGCCGGAGAATCTCACCGAGCCATCCATCACCCCCATGGAATTATTGGTCTGTCCGTGGTATCTGCGGGTTACAGTCAATGATGAACCGGGCGTACTCGCTACCATCACCGGAATCTTCGCTCAGCAGAAAATCTCTATCCGTTCAATGAAACAGCACGACCGCGGCAAGAATGAGCCGGTCTATGTAGTCTTTCGCACCCATCGGGCCGAAGAAGCTGCTGTGAAGCAGGCAATCGCCGAGATCGACGCCCTTGAGGTCTGCGCAGGCCCCACCCGCAGCATCCGCCTTCTGCAGGAGGAGGATTAATATGAAATACCTCCTTCTCGTCGGTGACGGCATGGGGGACTACCCCTCCAGTGAACTGAACGGCGGGACTCCGCTCTCTGCAGCGCAAACCCCCTGCATTGATGACCTCTGCCGCAAAGGAAGCCTCTTCTTCAACCACACCGTCCCCGAGGGTTTCCCCCCAGGCAGTGATGTGGCCAATATGTCGTTGATGGGCTGCTCCCCTGCGAAATATTTCACCGGCAGGGCTCCACTTGAAGCAGCCGCGATGGGCATCAGCCTGCAACCGCAGGAGTATGCTTTCCGCTGCAACACAGTAACTCTCGATTTTAACGGTGAAGAAGTAATCATGCGCGACTTTACCGCTGATCACATCTCCAACGAAGAGGCCCGTGAACTGCTCGCCGGACTGGAGAAGAACTGCAGTACCGAACACTTCCATTTCAAACCAGGCGTCAGTTATCGCAATCTCGTGCTCTTCTCCGGGAAACACCCGGGATTTGCAACGACCCCGCCCCACGACCATATCGGCAAAGACGTTGCCGAATACTGGAACGCATATCGCAAACACGACGAGTGGCGGGAACTGCTTGACAGTGTGAAGGCATATCTCGCCGACCACCCCGTCAACCGCAAACGGATTGCCAGCGGGAAAAATCCCGCCAATATGATCTGGCTGTGGGGTGAAGGGAAAAAACCCGGCATGCCTTCCCTCAGTGAGCGTTTCAACATAACCGGCACCATGGTCTCAGCGGTGGATCTGCTCAAGGGGCTCGGGATTCTCGGTGGTCTCAGCACTCCAGAGATTAAAGGCGCCACCGGCTATATTGACACCAACTACGCGGGCAAAGCCGCCGCAGCAATAGAAGCTTTGAAAACCCAGGATTTTGTCTTTGTTCACCTTGAAGCCCCCGATGAAGCGGGCCATGAAGGCTCAGCAAAGGTGAAAGTGCAGGCAATTGAAGATTTCGACAGCAAGATTGTTAAACCAATTCTCGCCGATCTGCGCCAGCGTGGCGAAGAGTTCCGCGTAGTCATCACCATGGACCACTTCACACCAATCGCCCTGCGGACCCATGCCTCTGACCCCGTACCAACTCTCCTCTATGACTCACGGGAGCAGAACGAGGGATGCGGTTTCACCTTCTCTGAGGCAGAGTGTACCCGGGCGAAGGAGACGACGGGGACAACCGATCTGGTCAGCAGCGACGAACTGGTTGAGCTCCTCTTTGAAAGAGCTCCCGAAGCCTGAATCCTCCACAGCCATACCTCCCTGCCCGCATCAACGGGTGGGGAAGGTAGACAGCACACATGCCACAATCACACACGTCCCCTCACGCACTTCCCATTCGTATTATCTATGCCGATACCGACGCCGCTGGCGTAGTCTATCACGCCAACTATCTGCGCTACTTTGAGAGTGGCCGCACCGAGTTCGTGCGCGATCGCATCTGTTCGGGCAGGGAGTTCGCACAATATGGTATCGTTCTCGTGGTCACCGAGAGCTGGATGCGCTATAAAGCTCCCGCCTTCTACGACGATCTCATCATCGTAGAAACTTTTCTCACGTCCATCTCACGAGTAAAATGCAGATTCAGCTATAAGATTTTCCGTGATGAAGGGAAACGCAGAAAACTGCTGGTGAAGGGCTATACAGACCTCGCTCCGGTCACAGGGGAGGGCCGTCTAACCAGGATTCCGGCCGATTTACTCAACAGAATGACGCCCCTTCTCCAGGTAGAAACACCCTGAAAGAAAACAAAATGACAAAACATGTTGACGGAAATTATTAAAGTTGTATAGTATCACTTCTCAGCGCGGGGTGGAGCAGCTTGGTAGCTCGTCGGGCTCATAACCCGAAGGTCGGAGGTTCAAATCCTTCCCCCGCAACCAGAAACTTTCAAGGCCTTACAGCTTCATTGCTGTAAGGCCTTTTTTTATTCCTTTCTTCGTTCTTCCTCTGCCCCAGACTTCCTTTCCGTAAAAGATACAATTCAGAGGTTTATTC
>JBFHIO010000136.1:0-5509 GCA_041596435.1 Desulforhopalus sp.
AGCGGCTTGCCGTTCACCTCACAGTTCAGGATAGGGAATTGTTGTCGTATTTTCTGCAGCTTCTCATTCATTTTTCTTACTTCCTCTATAATACCGTCCCCTGCAAAACAGGGCCGCGGAAATGTTACAGCACTTCAGACTCCGGCTGCGAACAGGAGAGCACACAATCCTCACAGGACGGCAATTCACCACGCAGCCTTTTCTTGACCATATCGTCAAGCTGCCGGCGCAGGGGCTCAATGTCGATCTGATTGATCACATCGGCGGCGAAAGCATAAAGCAGCAGCAGGCGGGCGTTATCCTCGCTGATGCCCCGCTGGCGCATGTAAAAAAGCGCCTCATCGTCAAGCTGACCGACGGAAGAACCGTGGCTGCACTTCACATCGTCGGCGTAGATCTCAAGAAAAGGCCTGGAGGACATCTTCGCCTTGTCGGTGAGCACAATGTTGCTGTTATTCTGATACGCTGCGGTCTTCTGAGCATCGGGATGCACCAGCACATGACCGTTGAAAAGGCCTCGGGCGTAGTCATCAACGATATTTTTGAAGACCTCGCGGCTGGTGCACTGCGGCACCTGATGCTCCACTTTAACGAAGTTCTCCATTCGCTGTCCACGGCTGGCAAGAGAAAGTCCGGCAAATTCGCAATCCGCCCCCTTCCCCTGCAGATCCACATGAGCCTCACCCCGCAACAGGCCACCGTTGAAACCGATAGTGTGGGAGAAAAGACGAGAGTTTTCCTGCTGGGTAAAAAAATCCTGGTGGAAGCAGGCTGCCTCATCACTGAGGTTCTGCACACGGTAGAGTTTAAACCCGGCATTAGCCCCTATTTCGAACTGATTGACGCTGCTGGCAAACCCGTACTCACGGCCGGAGCTGTGGTCACAGAAGAGCAGCGTCGCTTCCGCACCTTCCTCAAGCACAACAAAGTTACGCAGATTCTCCAGTGCGTCACGATATTCACCAAGGACGTGTATCACCTGAATCGGCTGCGCAAGTACAACGTTTTTCGGCACATGGAGAAAAAAGCCATCTGTAAAAAGCGCCATGTTGACAGCGTTGAAGAACCCCATCTTATCCAGTCCGCGCTCGGCCAGAAGCCGCTGCACCAGTTCGGGCTCTTCCTTCAGAGCAGCCCGAAGACTGCCGGCAATCACGCCGTCCTGCAGTCGCTGCAAAGGCTGGGCAGACTCAATTGTGCCGGCAGAGAAGTGCATGGCAGTGGTCGCCATGGCGTCAAGCTGACAACGGCCAGGACTCATGGGCAGCCGATCCCTCTTTGGCAGACTGTAGTTATGCTCAAAAACCTTTGCCACACCACTCTGCCGCCAGCGTTCCATTTTCGGAGTCGGGACACCAAGGGCAAGGGCCCGCTCCAGCGCTGCGCGCCGCAGGTCTCCCATTTCGGGAGGCTCACTGCCAGGCTGAAACCATCGTTTCAGCGAAGCAAGAAATTTTTCTGCACTCATTCTTCTCCCTCCACCTGAGCCTTAATCCAGTCATATCCCTTCTCTTCAAGCTCAAGAGAAAGTTCTCTGCCGCCGGTTTTCACCACGCGACCGCCATAGAGGATGTGGACATAATTGGGGACAATGTATTCCAGAAGGCGCTGATAGTGAGTGATAACCACAGTGGCGTTTTCTTCAGTTTTACACTTGTTGACACCACCGGCGACAATACGAAGGGCGTCAATATCAAGTCCGGAGTCGGTCTCATCAAGAATGGCCACTTTAGGCTCAAGCATGGCGAGCTGGAAGATTTCATTCTTCTTCTTTTCGCCACCAGAGAAACCTTCGTTCACTGAGCGGTTTTTCATTTTGGCCTTAATCTCCACCATCTCCTCTTTCTCCTTCATCCTGCGGGCAAAAGCAACGGCACCAAGCGGCAACTGGCCCCGGTAGCGGCGGGTCTCGTTGATGGCGGCCCGAAGGAAACTGGACATGCTCACGCCGGGGATCTCCACCGGATATTGAAAGCCAAGGAAGATGCCCTCCTGTGCCCGCTGTTCCGGTGGCATGCCGAGCAGACTTTTACCGTCAAGCAGGATATCACCACCGGTGATATCGTACCCGGGACGACCGGCAATGATGGAAGCAAGGGTAGATTTCCCGGTACCGTTGGGACCCATGATAGCGTGAACTTCGCCTTTATTGATTTGCAGGTTGACGCCTTTGAGAATCTCTTTTCCGTTAATCCCCGCGCAGAGATCTTTTATTTCGAGCAGCATCTTATTGTTCCTTTATTTTGAGATATCTTGAATACAGAGTGTTTTAACCAACGGAGCCCTCAAGGCTCACATTCAGCAGTTTCTGCGCCTCGGCGGCGAATTCCAGCGGCAGTTTCTTCAATACCGCGCCGGCATAGCCGTTGACTATCAACCCTACCGCCGTTTCGGAGTTAATCCCCCGCTGCTGACAGTAAAAGAGCTGTTCTTCAGAGATCTTTGAAGTAGTCGCCTCATGCTCCACCACACTCGAGGAATTAGCGGTATCAATATAGGGAAAGGTATGCGCACCGCAGGTATCGCTGAGCAACAGGGAGTCACACTGTGAGAAATTACGGCTGCCGGTGGCCCGTGGTGCGATACGCACCAGCCCCCGGTAACTGTTCTGGCTTTTCCCGGCGGAGATTCCCTTGGAAATAATCGTACTCTTTGTATTTTTCCCGAGGTGGATCATCTTGCTGCCGGTATCAGCCTGCTGGTAGTTGTTGGTCACCGCCACCGAGTAGAATTCCCCCACAGAGTTATCCCCTCCCAGCACGCAGCCGGGATACTTCCAGGTGATAGCCGATCCGGTCTCCACCTGGGTCCAGGAGAGCTTGCTGTGGTCACCGCGGCAGAGACCGCGTTTGGTAACAAAGTTATAAATTCCGCCGCGCCCCTCTTTGTCTCCGGGGTACCAGTTCTGCACGGTGGAGTATTTCACTTCGGCATCCTTCATAAGGATAATTTCCACCACTGCGGCATGGAGCTGGTTCTCATCTCGCTGGGGAGCGGTGCAGCCTTCGAGATAGCTGACATAACTCCCCTCATCGGCAACGATCAGGGTCCGCTCAAACTGGCCACTGCCTTCAGCGTTAATGCGGAAGTAAGTAGAGAGATCCATCGGACACCGCACCCCTTTCGGGATATAGCAGAAGCTGCCGTCGGAAAAGACCGCATCATTGAGGGTGGAAAAGAAATTATCACCACTCGGCACTGCCTGACCGACGAATCTGCGGACCAGTTCGGGGTGTTTTTTCACCGCTTCGGAGAACGACATGAAGACAATCCCCAGTTCAGCAAGGGAATCGCTGAAGGTAGTCTTCACCGAGACGGAGTCAATAACCGCGTCCACAGCCACTCCGGAGAGTTTCTTCTGCTCATTGAGCGAGATTCCCAGCCTGTTGAATGTGTCGATCAGCTCGGGGTCCACCTCATCCATGCTGGCAAGTTTCTTTTTTTTCGGCGCAGCATAGTAGTAAAGATCGTTAAAATCGATGGGCGGAATGTTGAGATGCGCCCAGTTCGGCATGGTCATCGTCTTCCATTTTGCCAGGGCCTTGAGACGAAATTCCAGCAGCCACTCCGGCTCTTCTTTCTTGGCGGAGATATAGCGGACAACCTCTTCAGAGATTCCCTTAGGGGCAAATTCTGTCTCAATATCAGAGACAAAGCCATACTTATAATCGCCTGAGGTGACTTCGGTGAACACCTCATTTTTTTTCTGTGTCATGTCTATTCCTGTTCAATTAAAGGACCTTGCGGGTAAAAAATTTTGAGCAGATAGATAAAATGAGGAGGAAATCCAATTAATCAAGGTCTCTCCTGCTCAAGGTTTTCTCATTTCCGCTTCCATCACCATCGCCCCTGGAAAAAGCAGATTATCTTCAAGATGGATATGACGGTGCAGATTGAGCTCAAAATTACGCAGCTGCCGCAGTGCTTTTTCCCACAACGGATCTACCCACCGCTGCATTTCATAACTGCCGCCAAGGATAGCGATACGCCCCAGCCGTTCATTTTCAATGCCGTGCTCTTCGATCATTATCGAAACAGGCACTCCTACCGTAGCACAATGAAATCCCGGCAACGGCTGCCCGGCAGCGCGGGCGGCGTCCAGGTTTCTCATATAGGGGAAGAGTACTGTCTCCTCCTTGTGCAGATGGGAAATCAGCCCCTGTGCCCCAGCTTCAAAAAGTCGCCGAATCTCTAAAATATCCGGATATCGCATACCACTCTGCCCACAGAGAGAATCGAGGTTGACAAGGATCTCCGGCAGTGTCTTTTTTATGTACTGGTGATGATACTCAACAATGTGCGCAATGAGTGCGTCAAGAGAAGCACCCCTGCACACAGGCTCTTGCTCCGGCTGTTCCAGGTCCGCAGCAAGTTGACTGATCAGCTTGTCGAGCGACAGCCCCTGCTCTACACACACATCTTCAAGGGTGCGCTCTCCCTGGCCGGAGCTGTAAAAGTTGACGCCCCAGGCTTCAAAGGTTTTCGACGTATTATAATTTTCCAATGCGAGGCTGTTAAGCCGGGTCGTCTTCTTTATATTCATTATTTTCTTTCCCGGGTGTAATTTTAAGAGCGAAAGGGTTGAACTGATCATCCTCCACAGGAAGAAGCAACCGCTGTGCCAGATGGAACCGGGAAGAGATAAAGCAGGGAAAACAGAACAGTATAAGCAATTGAAATATGGTTTTGTTTTATAGATAAAAAAATCTTTAAAGAGAAAATTTTGAGAAAAACCGAGGGGATATTCATGCGGATAAGAACGCAACCGTAGTCTTTTTGACAACGCCTTTTTCTTGTAAACAGCAACGGTGTTGCGAAGATGAAAACATTAAGAACATCTCTGACGCGGTAAAAAATGCAGGATCCTGGCAGCTCATCACCCATCTCAAAACCGAAGAGAATTCTATTTTTCCACTATTTTTCATTTGCCTTAGGACCTTTTTACCCTTATCAATCATATATGAGGAAGGCCTGCAGGATTTTCGGCAGGGTAAATATATTCAACGGCTCCCTGAATATTTTTCAGGAGCTCTCAACTCACACAAGGAAAGTAATATGAGCACTCAGATCAGTGATGTCCGGGCAATGGAAATTCTCGATTCTCGAGGAAATCCAACCGTAAGGGTTTTTGTAGAACTGGAAGACGGCACCCGTGCTGTCTCCTCTGTCCCTTCAGGGGCATCCACCGGAGAGAATGAGGCCGTGGAACTGCGTGACGGGGACAAATCCCGCTACCTCGGCAAAGGTGTACTGAAGGCTGTGGACAATGTCAACAAAACCATTGCTCCGGCAATCAAGGGAATATCCGCCTCCGATCAGTGGCGACTCGACGCCCATCTGCGTGAACTGGACGGCACGGAAAACAAGGGAAACCTCGGAGCCAACGCTATCCTCGGCGTCTCCATGGCCGTGGCGCGCGCCTCCGCTCAGAGCTTCGGCATTCCTCTCTATCGCTATCTTGGTGGAGCCAACGCCCGGCGACTGCCTGTGCCATCAATGAATATTCTCA
>JBFHIO010000137.1:0-5480 GCA_041596435.1 Desulforhopalus sp.
ATCAATGTAGCCCATGTTGCGAAGCTTAGCGGGCAGAGCGAAGAAACGGTTAACAAAACCGGCGGTGACTGACAGAGCGTAGAAGCCGCGGATAAGGTGACCCGGAACTACGCGGGTGATCAGCGAACCCATCTGTACGCCAACCAGCGAGCCAAGCAGCATGCCGAGAGCCAGGGTGTAGAAGACAAATCCGTAGAGGGCATATTGGGTCAGTGCGGCATAACCGGCGGTGAAGATTATCTGGAAGATATCAGTACCAACGGTGGTCATTGAGGAGACCCCGAGGCCATAGACAAAGATCGGGAAGGTAAGGAATCCACCACCCACGCCCATGATTGCTGCTGCCATACCAACGATGAAACCACTGATAACGAGAAAAAGTGCGGAGATTTTCCGTCCGCCAGGGGTGATGCCCTGGTCAAAGGTGAGCATTGGCGGCAGGTTGATTGCCTGCAGTTTTGCTCCCATGGGTGAAACGGACTCAGGAGCATCTTCCTGTCCCGTCTGTTTCATTCCTCTGCGGGTGGTCAGGTAATCCTTCATTGCGTAGAAGGCGAGAAAGCCGAGAATAATGACATACACCGAGGTGATGAACATGTCGCTCAATACCGGGTTGAGGTCATAAAGCCAGCGGTTGAGAATCCCGCCTACCGTTGAGCCGGTGATGGAACCGATGAGAAAAGTGAGGGCGAGGCCGACACAGATGTTACCAAGTTTTTTGTGCAGTACGCTCCCCATGATCGCTTTGGCGAAGATGTGAAAAAGGTCGGTCCCGACGGCGAGAATCCCTTTCACGCCGAAACTCATCAGGGCCGGGGCGATGATAAAGCCGCCACCCGCACCGATACAGCCGGTGATCAGGCCTGCGCAGAGTCCGACAAAAATCGAGGCGATAAAGATAAAGGCGGTGTAGTGCGACGGCATATACGCGGACTTGCCGCCGATCACTGACGGCAGTTCCAGGTCACCTGCGAAGGCGGCGATTCCGCCGAGCAGTACCGGCAGAATGAGCAGCAGCAGAAAGTAACGGCGTTTACGGCTGTTGAGGATGTTGGTTGACATCTCCAGTTCCCAGCGAGCCTGGGCTTGTGCTCCCGCCAGCATCATTTGGTAGAGCTGTCTGAGGTGGTTCATGAGACCTCCTGTAAATCGAATTCGGGCGTTCTGCCCGCATATTTATTTATGGGGATTGCGGCACCATGTCGCTCCCCGGTTCTTTAACTTGGCAAAGACATGTGTTTCTTTATCTGCGCTGCTTCAATCTTCTCAAGTTGTATCCGCCGTTTCTCAAAAGCGTCGGAGAGCTTGTCCAGCAATTCGTCAAACTCCATTGGTTTCATCAGATAATCAAAGGCTCCAAGCTTCATTCCTTCAATTCCCGAATCCACCGAGGCATGACCAGTGAGCAGCACGACCTCTACCAGCGGTTTTGCATGCTTGATCTCCCGCAGGGCCTCAATCCCGTCCATCTCCGGCATTTTCACGTCAAGCAGTACCACGTCGAAGTGGCCTTGTTTCACCATATCAAGGCCGATTCGGCCGTTTTCCGCTCCTTCGGCGTCCATCCCCCGATGCAGGAGCTGTTTGACAGTCATCTCGCGAAATTCTTTTTCATCGTCTACGACGAGAACATTGAATTTTTTCATTTCAGTCATAAGAACCTCTCTGGTACTGCGGGTTTTAGAAGGCGGGTGCGTCGTAAAGCCGGTTTTTTCCCGGGGCGACGTTCCCGGATTATCTGCTCAGTGCCTCTTCGCCAAGGCGCGAAATTGGCAGCCGAACCGTGAAGAGGGCACCACCACTCTCTCTATTTTCTGCTTTAAGTGAACCCCCCAGTTTACGGGTAATGTCATAACTGATATAGAGGCCCAGGCCGGTTCCCTCATTCGGCGATTTGGTGGTAAAAAAAGGATCGAAAAGTCGTTTCAGGTTCTCGCGGGCAATTCCCGGCCCGTTATCTGCAAAGCGGATCACCAGTTCACGGCCGCATACCTCCGTGGATATTTCTACTTCACCTTTCTCTCCGGCTGCATCCAGAGCATTATTAAGCAGATTAAGAAACACCTGCTGGAGCTGCGGCCCATCGGTCATGGTGGGTGGCAGATTGGGGACGAAATTGCGCTGGATGGTGATCTCGTGGTTTTCTGCTTCCTTCTCGACAAAAGAGATTGTCTCATTGAGCAGGTCGGTGAGCTGTACTTCTTCCTGCTGAGCCGCCATCTTTTTAGAATATCCAAGCAGTCGGTGGGTGATTGTTCCGGCGCGTTTTACGTGGTAGCGGATTTTTTCCACTGACTCTTTGTATTCACCTAAATTTTTTACCTTCGCCGGATCCTCCTCAGGCAACAGATCGGCAATCCAGCTCGCCTGCGAGCTGATCATTTGCAGAGGGTTGTTAATCTCATGGGCGACCCCGGCTGCCAGGCGGCCGATGGTGGCCATTTTCTCCATCTGGGCAAACTGCATGGAGTTGGCTGCGTATTCCATATCCGCATGACGGATATGGCGCGCCAGCATGATGGAGACCAGTAATGCGGCGGCGAGAGCGAGGATAAAGAGGATGGTGAAAATAATCAGAATCTTTCGGTACAGAGGAATATAGACAGACATGGAATCCTCCACATCCGCCTTGACAATAAAGAACCAGCGACCGTCGGCGAGGGGACGTGCAATATAGACTGCATCGTCGGTGACCACGGGGGCCCTGGATCCATCACCGCTGATCAGGGTCCGGACTGTGGGGGAAATAGTGGTCTCACCGCGCAGGCTGGGGGTTTGAAAGTCTCCTGCACGGTTGACGATGAAAGCATCACTGTGGGGGCTGATCTGCGCGGCAAGCAGCAGAGAGTTGAATGAGGATGAGTTGACGGTTGCCCGCAGCACATAATTCTTCAGGGGGTTGGTGACGGCCACCACAAAGTGGGGTGTGCCGCGATAACCGGTGAATACGTTGCTGATATGTACGCCATTGAGGAGGGTCTCATGAAACCACGGCGCCTCGGCGTAACTCTTGCCTTCCACCTGGGTGCGATAGGGCCCGACGTAGGCATATTGCCGGCCATTGGCGGCGATGCACTGCAGGTCGACAATATCATCTCTGTTGTCAATGGCGAGAAAGAGCTTTTCGGTGTTGCCCTGCTGCTCAAAGAAACTCGGCGGCAGAAGATTAACGAGCATGCTGAGTCGGTTTATGTGGTCCTTTAAGACCTGAGATACGACCTTGGCCTGGGCGGTTACCGTGGCGGTAGCCTGATCCTGCAGGCGGATGATGTTGATATCATGCAGGGAGTTTTTTGTTATCCAGCCGACGGCAAGCAGCGGCACCAGGCACAGACAGAAGAAGGCGAACAGCAGGCGGCGGGTGACTGATGTATAATAGTTGCTCATTCGTTCCATGGTATCTCCCTTTTCCCTAGGCGTTGAGTAGAGGTGCCAGTTTCTTTTGTAAATGTTCAAACGGCGGGCGACCATCGGTGACCAGGTCCACTGGTAACTCCCGCACCTCCTCAATTGCTGTCTGGTCAAGCAGCAGCACCGTCTTGCTCGTCGTGAGGGAGGTGATGCGGTCCAACGTGGCGAGCAGTTGACGGCCGGGGTGCTCAAGGACGGTGAGGACGACGATATGGGGCATGAAGTTGAGCAGAGTGAGGCTGGCGTGGACACCGAAAGGAACGCTGTCGGCCAGCACGAGGTGGCAGCTTTTGGTGATCGCCTCACAGATACGGTTCATGTTTTTACGCAGCCGTTTTGCAGCCGCTGTTGCCCTGCTGCTGTCATGCAGCAGTTCGGCAGGATAAAGGAAAAGGATGCGGGAGGTCCTTGGCGGCAGCAGCCTTTCCGGAATGCTCATCCGGTTGTGCAGGAGAAAGCCGAGAAAATCTATCAATCGCACGGAATTTTTCTCTGTATCGCCAGGGAGTTTGCGGGTTGAGATGAGGTAGCGCACCCTGTTGAGGGAGAGACTGCAGGCACCGGCGATCTGGTCGAGGGTAATCCGCTTTGCTTCTGAATTATTCAAATAGATGGCCTGCAGCATATCGCTCTCCAATGTAAGATTCAGAGTCTTGTCCATATTCGGCCCTCCTCCTTCTTCTTTTATAAAGCAAAGGCTGTGCCAGAGATGGAGATGTCTAAAAAATCTGATGATAACAAGGGGATAGCAGCGGAAGCAGAAGTGAGGAGGCGCGAGGCCATGTAAAGTTTTGGTAACAATGTTTTCGCTGCCGGAGTGCTATCTCATTGAAATATAGAGAAAAATGGGATATTACCTGAAGGTAACAACTGAAAAGTCCTTTGTCGGGAAAATGTAACTGAAAGGTAACAAGGCAAAGGAAGAGGTTGAAAAACGAGAGGTGAAATAATGACAGAGCGGGACATTGATGAGCTGGCTCAGTTTACCGGAAATGAAATCCCGATTGACCCGCTGGCTCGTATTTTTGAGAAGCAGAAGAAGGATCTTGTTATTCGGATGCTGAAAAAGCATGAAGAGGTGGAGGCGAAGAACTCTTTTATCTCCCGCATCATGTCCAGTCTCTCCGACCTGTTCATTATCTTCGCCGAGGATTTCACTATCCTGCGGGCGGGAAAGGAATTTTACGACGTCCTCGGCTGGGATGTGGATCAGGAGGGGCTGCAGTTGAGCGATATTGCCGGCCCGGATGTTGCTCAGATTATCAGGGAACGCTTTGCGGGGGGGGATTTTCGTGATTTGGAAACCCTTTTCGTCAACCGGGAAGGGTGGCCGGTACCGGTGCTTGTCCGCGGCACTACCTGTCCTGCCGGCAAGGGAAAGACCGTCCATATGCTCGTTGCCAGCGATCGGCGGGAGTTTTTTGAAGTGATGGACCGCATGCGCGAGGTGCAGGATCAGCTCATCCACTCCGGGCGGCTGGCCAGTCTTGGTGAGATGGCGGCGGGAATCGGTCATGAACTGACCCAGCCGCTTAACACCATGCTGTTGCTCGCCCGGAACTGCCAGAAGGCGATGGCTGACCCGCTGCTTCATAAGGACATCATCTGTGGAAATCTTTCCACCATCATCGACCGTATCAACTTCGCCTCCTCCATCATCCACAGCATGAAGGGCTTTGCCGGAAAGGCGCAGAGTGAGATGACTCACTGCCGGGTGAATATAATCCTGCTTGATGTCCTCAACTTTATCGAGGCCCAGCTGGAGCTCTCCGGGGTGAAGGTGAAGCTGGAACTGGAAGAGGGAAACTTGTTCGTTTACGGTCAGGTTGTCCGCCTGGAACAGGTGTTGCTCAACCTTATTCAGAACGCGGCACAGTCGATGGGGCAGAGTGATGCCCCCGAGCTGATTATCCGCCTTGAACGCCGCAGCGGCATTGATCCGCCGAGCCTTGCAGAGCGGATGTGGGTGGTAATCTCCATTATAGACAACGGCTGCGGTATTCCGCCAGAGATTGAAGAGAAGGTGTTTGACCCCTTTTTCACCACCCGTGAGGTTGGGGTGGGCATGG